>NZ_JBGFFF010000011.1:0-56734 GCF_056175785.1 Acidovorax sp. LjRoot204 | reverse complement strand
GGCACACCCAGCGCATCCCCGACCAGCTGCCATATTTGCTGGCTCGGTGTCGTGGAGAACACAAACCACAGCTCTGCAATGCGCAGAGCTGGCAGCATCAGATCTTCCAGCGAGAAGCGTCCGTCTCTATTGAGAAAGACAGCCACCACCAAATCGTCACCAGAGTATTTGCTCAGTCCATTGACCAACGCCTGGACTGTGGCGCTTGCGTTCAAATGATCAGGCACCAGCTCTTTGAGCTGAACCGGCGCAAAGTGCCGAACATCAGCGATCTCCCACGTGGCAACGAAGTCATAGTCGCTTGACTCCACGGGAGAAAACAAGACCTGGTGCCCGATACGCAATGACATGCCATAGCAAAAAAGTGCAGCTTGGCGAAACTCGCGTATGTGCTTGAGGTCATTGGTTCGCAGGTTGCGGACCTGTGGAGACAGGTCTGCATCGACGATTTGCATTTCGATTTGCCGGAGCTCTCTCAGTACCGCGACCGGATCACGATACGCCAACGACGCGAATGCTTTCAACGCTGATCGGGACTGTTCCACTCCGTTAATCTTTCCTACCCATTGAGGGCGATAGGCGCACTGCCACCAGCGCCACACCGCCGAGACTCCAAACCGTATGGGTTCTGTATCGTCCTTGCAAACTGATCGCTCGGCGATCAATTTGCGAGGATAACGACGCCGCAGGGGAACGCTGAAGTTCCCACCTGAGCACATCAGACCATCGTGGCGGACCCAACCGTCGCCTTCAACCCCAACATCCCCCGCGCATCCTGCGGCGAAGCCACCTCCCGCCCCGCATTCCGTGCGTACTCCGCCAGTTTCTCAATCAACGGCCCGTTCGAATCCGCCTTCGTCCCATCCGGCAGATAGAACGTGTCTTCCAGCCCCGTGCGCAGATGCCCGCCCAGCTCGGCCACGCGCTGGTGCACGGGCCAGATTTCGCTGCGGCCGATGACGGTGGCCTGCCAGGGGGCGTCCTTGATTTTCAGCTTGAGCAAGATCGGCAGCAGGTCCGGGTCGGCGGGCATGCCGGACTCGACGCCCATCACGAAGTTGTATTCGGGCAGGCGCTCGGTGTACATGCCGGTCTGCACATACATCTCCACGCAGCGCACGATGCCCACGTCAAAGCATTCGAACTCGGGCAGCGTGCCGGTTTCCAGCATCACGTCGATGAAGTCCTTGACCTTGGCGGGCTGGTTGTCGAACAGCATGGGCGGCCAGGCCCAGGTGCCGTTGCTGCGCACCTTCAGGTAGTTGAGCGAGCCGGCGTTGCACGCGGCCATCTCGGGGCTGGTGGCGCGCAGGCAGTCGAGCGGGCCTTGGTAATTGGGGCCCACCACGCCGGTGGTCTGGTTGATGATCAAACCCGGGCAGGCCTCGCGCATGGCTTGCACGCAGTCGCGCGCCACCTGCGGGTCCCAGCTGGGCAGGTGGCCTTTGCCGGGCTCCTGGTTGCGAAAGTGCACATGGACCACGGCGGCACCTGCGTCGTAGGCGCGGCGGGCTTCTTTCGCCAGTTGCTCGGGCGTGACGGGCACGTGGTGCTGGCCAGGGTCCGTCAGCACGCCGGTGATGGCGCAGGTGATGATGGCTTTGTTGCTGTGGTCGGTGCTATGCATGGTGCCTGTCTCCTTCATTCAAATGCCCAGCTGGCGTGCAGCCAGGTCTTTCATGATTTCTTCCGCACCGCCGCCGATCATCATGACCTTGACCTCGCGGTAGATGCGCTCGCTGACGGTGCCGCGCATGAAGCCCATGCCGCCCAGGATCTGCACGGCCTGGTCGGCGCAGAACTGCATGGTTTGGGTGGCGTGGTTCTTGAGCAGGCACACCTGCGCTACCCACTCGGGGCCGGTGCGGCCTGCGTCGGCCTGCGCGGCCACGGACTCGCACCACGCGGCGGTGGACTGGATGCGCATCTGCATGTCCACCAGCTTGTGGCGGATGACCTGGTGCTCTACCAGTGCGGCGCCAAAGGTCTTGCGCTGGCGGGCCCAGGCCAGGGCTTCGTCGTAGCAGGCCTCGGCAAAGCCCAGGGCCGATGCGGCCAGACCAAAACGCTCACCGTTGAAGTTGGCCATGATGATGCGAAAGCCCGCGCCCTCCTCCCCCAGCAGGTAGCGGGCGGGCACGCGCACGTTGTCAAACCGCAGGTGGGCGGTGTCGGAGCACAGCCAGCCCATCTTGTCGAGCTTGCTGCGCGACAGGCCTGTGCTGTGGCCGGGGATGAGCAGCATGGAGATGCCTGCGCTGCCCTTGCTGCCCGCTTCTCCTGTTCTGACCGCCACGGTGATCCAGTCCGCGCGCATGCCGGAAGTGATGAACACCTTTTCGCCGTTGACGATGTACTCGTCGCCCTCGCGCCGCGCCGTGGTCTTGAGCTGGGCCACGTCGGACCCGCCCCCGGGTTCGGTAATCGCCAGCGCAGCGATTTGCTCGCCCGCCAACACGGGCGGAATGACCTCAGCGCGCACAGCGTCGCTGCCATGCGCCAGCACGGGCGGCAGACCGATGTTGTGCGACAGCAGGCTGGCCAGCACACCGCCGCTGGCACTGTGGCGACTGAGCGCGCGCCACAGCGGCATGCGCAAGGCGTAGCTGGCAGGCGTGCCGCCGTACTGCTCTGGGTAGCCCAGCCCCAGCAGGCCCAGGTCGGCCGCGCGGCGGTACAGGCTGCGGGGGAATTCACCGGCGGCGTCCCACGCATCCACATGCGGGGCAATCTCGGTGCGGGCGAAGCGGGTGACGGTGTCGGTGAGGGCAGTGCGGTCTTCGTTGCTCACAGGGGTCGCGTCGGACGTGGCGGTCATGCTGGCGCTCCTTGCATGGCGGGTGCAAAGCGGGCCAGCACCTGGCCGGGCGACACCTGCTGGCCGGGCGCTACCAGCAGCTCGGCCACCGTGGCGGCTGCGGGGCTGGCCAGGCTGTGTTCGAGCTTCATGGATTCGATGACCACCACCGTATCGCCCGCCGCCAGCGCCTGGCCTGCGGCCACAGGCAGTGCGACCACTTTGCCGTTGAAGGGGGCGCGCAGCTCTGCCGCACCGCCCGCCGCACCCGCGCGCGCAGCGGGTTCCCACGAGGCGTCTTCCGCCCAGCCGTCCACGCCGCCGGTTTGCCAGTGCCAGCGCCGGGGGCCCACCGCCACGCAGTGCACACCGCGCTGGGGCAGTTGCAAAGTCACAGGTTCTGCCCCGGCCTGCTCCACCAGCAGCCGCCCACCGCCCAGCTCGCGCACGGCGATGG
This sequence comes from Acidovorax sp. LjRoot204, assembly GCF_056175785.1. Classification (NCBI taxonomy): domain Bacteria; kingdom Pseudomonadati; phylum Pseudomonadota; class Betaproteobacteria; order Burkholderiales; family Comamonadaceae; genus Acidovorax; species Acidovorax sp. LjRoot204. Next base: position 53,480 of record NZ_JBGFFF010000011.1, on the reverse strand, counting down.
CGTGCACCTCGCCCTGGTGGCGCAGCCGCAGGGGCCTGGCCATGGCACAAGGCAGGTCCGACGGCGTATTTGAAGCAAAAATGGCCGATAGCGCCGAAGGAATATGCACTGATAGCTCATTATTTGATAGCAACCGCTGCAGCTCCTGGGCATGCTCCGCCAGGAACGGCACCAGCGCCTGGCCGCTGGCAAACACGGGGTGCTGCAGGCAGGCCGCCAGAAACGCGCGGTTGGTGGGCAAGCCCAGCACGCGGGTGCCCTGCAGCGCACGCACCAGCGCGGCAATGGCCTCGGGCCGCGTGGGGGCGTGCACGATGAGCTTGCCCAGCATGGCGTCGTAGTGAGGCGTGACCTCTGCCCCCTCCTCCAGCGCATGGTCAAAACGCAGCGCGCCCGGCGCGGCCCGTTCAAACGCGGTGGCGGGCGGCGCGCTGAACTGCAGCACGCGGCCGGTGTGAGGGCGGAAGTGCGCGTCTTCGGCACACAGGCGCACCTCGATGGCGTGGCCCTGCAGATGCACCTGATCTTGTGTGAGCGGCAGCGGCTCGCCCCGAGCCACTCGGATCTGCCACTCCACCAGGTCCAGCCCCGTGAGCGCTTCGGTCACCGGATGCTCCACCTGCAGGCGGGTGTTCATCTCCATCAAGAAGAATTCAGCCCCGTCCAGAAGGAATTCCACCGTGCCCGCACCCACATAGCCAGCGGCCTGCGCCAGCGCCACGGCGCAGGCGCCCATGCGCTCGCGCAGCGCTGCGTCCACGGCGGGGCTGGGGGACTCTTCGATGATCTTCTGGTGGCGGCGCTGTACCGAGCAATCGCGCTCGCCCAGGTGGATGCATCCGCCGTGAGCGTCGGCAAAGATCTGCACCTCCACATGGCGCGGCTGCAGCAGTGCGCGTTCGATGAGCAGGTCGCTACAGCCAAAACCCGCCAGCGCCTCCGACCGTGCGCTGGCCAGTGCGGCGGGCAACTGCGCCAGGTCGGTGACCAGGCGCATGCCGCGCCCTCCCCCACCCGCCACGGCCTTGACCATGAGGGGCGTGCCGATGCGCGCAGCCTCGGCGGCAAAGCGTTCGTCGCTCTGGTCGTCGCCCGCATAGCCGGGCAGGCAGGGCACGTCCTGCGACTGGGCCAACGCCTTGGCCCCGGCCTTGCTGCCCAGCGCGCGGATGGCGCCGGGCGGCGGACCGATCCAGCTCAGGCCTGCATCGATAACGGCCTGGGCGAAGTCGGCGTTCTCGCTGAGGAAGCCATAGCCGGGGTGCACGGCATCGGCGCCAGTGGCTCGGGCGGCGGCCAGCAGCTTGTCGGTGCGCAGGTAGGTATCGGCGCTGGCCTCTCCGCCCAACGCCACCGCCTGGGTGGCCTCGCGCACATGCAGGGCGTTGGCATCGGGGTCGGAATAGACCGCCACCGTTTCGATGCCCATGCGGTGGGCGGTGTGAATCACTCGGCGGGCGATTTCGCCGCGATTGGCGATGAGTATTTTTTTCATAGGCTGTGCCCTCGCGGCTCCATCGCCCGCCAGCACGCTGCACGTGCACGCGCAATCTGCTTCGCCATGCCTTCGGCATGAACAGCCCGATTCGCTACAAGTATCTTTTTCATGGCTTCGCACTCCAGGGCGGCGCCTTGCGCGCAGCAAACGCCGCCAGCCCTTGCGGCGCCTCGGGGCCACGTAGCGCTTGCGAAAAAGCAATTGCCGCTTCGTCCAGCAGCGCGGGCAACGGTGTTTCGGCTTGGGCCAGCAACAAACGTTTGGTAGCGGCCACGGCCTGCGGCGCTGCGGCAGCGTGGCGTGCAATGGCGGCTTGCACAGCAGCCTCCATGTCGCCACTCACCACCTCATCGACCAGCCCCGCGATTTGAGCTTTAGCAGCATCCCAGCGCTCGCCCGTCAGCAGACAACGACGCGCAGCGGCAGACCCAAGGCGCCGCACCACAAAGGGCGCGATCTGCGCAGGCACGATGCCCAGCGTGACCTCGGGCGTGGCGAACTGCGCGCTGTTATGGGCCAACACCTGGTCTGCGCAGCACACCAGACCAAAGCCGCCGCCCATGGCCGCCCCTTCCACCGCCACGACGAGCAACTGCGGCAACGCACACAGGGCCTGCAGCAACGCGCCAAAGCGGCGATTCATTGGCACCAGCGGGTCGGCTTCGCCGGCGGCCAGGGGCTGGCCAATGGTCTTGGCAAATCCGCCCAGGCTGCCCCCCGCGCAAAAGTGGCCACCGGCACCCCGCAGCACCACGCCGCGCAGGTCGGCATCGGCCGCAGCCCGCTCACACGCGGCTAGCAGGGCGTCCACCATGGCTTCTGACAGCGCATTGCGGCTGGCCGGGTCATTGAGCGTCCAGGTTTCCACACAGCCGCTGGCCAGCGGCGCGCGGGTTATCTGTAAAGGCATGTCAGGTCTCCACCGTGCTGCGCGCTACGCACGACATACGAAACTGGCGCGGCCCAGTGCCAGGGCAGCCGAGCAAGGGCCGCCCCGCAGCGAGGGCTGCGTCCCCCTGCCCGCATTGCGCAGCAATGCGAGAGCGGGGGGAAGCGACGAAGTCGCTCAGGGGGGTGTTGCTCATCTCTTGGCGATGCCCATGAGCTTGGACAGGATGCCGAGCATCACYTCGTCSGCRCCGCCGCCGATGGASSCSAGCCGCCCGTCGCGGTACAKGCGCGAGACSYKGTTCTCCAGCGTGAAGCCCATGCCGCCCCAGAACTGCAGGCAGGTGTCGGGCACCTCGCGGTTCAGGCGGCCGGCCTTGAGCTTGGCCATGCTGGCCAGCTCCAGCACGTCCTGCCCATTCACGTACAGGTCGCAGGCGCGGTAGGTGAGTGCGCGCAGCGCTTCGACCTCGGTCTTGAGTTCGGCCAGCTTGAACTGCACCCACTGCTGGTCGGCCAGCGTGCTGCCAAACAACTTGCGCTCCTGCGCGTAGTCGATGGTCCACTGGATGCAGTGGTTCAGCGATTCGAGCGTGCTGGCGGCGCACCACAGGCGCTCTTCCTGGAACTGCTGCATCTGGTAAATAAAGCCCTGCCCTTCGGCACCGATGCGGTAGCGCTGCGGCACGCGTACCTCGTCAAAATAGATCAGGCCCGTGTCGCTGCTGTGCATGCCGATCTTGCGGATCTTTTGCGCCACCTCGATGCCCTTGGTGAGCTTGCCGCCGCGGCCATCGCGCATGGGCACCATGACCAGGCTCTTGTTCTTGTGCACGGGGCCTTCTTCCGTGTTGACCAACATGCACATCCAGTCGGCCTGCAGGCTGTTGGTGATCCACATCTTCTGGCCGGTGATCACGTAGTCGTCGCCGTCTTTGCGCGCCACGCTCTTGATGCCGGACACGTCGCTGCCCGCCGCAGGCTCGCTCACGCCGATGCAGCCCACCATGTCGCCCGCAATCGCAGGGGCCAGAAAGTTGCGCTTGAGTTCGTCGCTGCCGTAGCGCGCCAGGGCCGGGGTGCACATGTCGGTCTGCACGCCAATGGCCATGGGCACGCCGCCGCAGTGGATGTGGCCCAGCGCCTCGGCCATGGCCAGGCTGTACGAATAGTCCAGCCCCTGGCCGCCGTATTCCTCGGGCTTGCACAGGCCCARCAKGCCCAGSTTGCCCAKCTTCYTGAAGACCTCGTGCGCGGGRAAGATCTCGGCGGCCTCCCACTCGTCCACGTGGGGGTTGATCTCTTCGTCGATGAAACGCTTGAGGGTTTTCTGGATCTCGCGGTGCTCGTGGGTGAACTGCATGGTGCTTGTCTCCTGCGGTTGTATTGGTATGGCTGCGAACCTCGATCACGAAAGCTGAAATTGCCCCAGCGGCTGCGGCCGCCCGTTAAGCACCAGCTCCACCTGGTGCGCGCCGGGGTAGTGGGTGCGTGTGGTCATCTGCTGCAGCGACAGCGTCTTGCCCACCGCTACGGTGGCGCCGGGCGGTATGTCCAGCGTCTGCAGCTTGAACACCTTGGGCGCCGCGCCGCCGTGGGCCTTGACGTAGTGCACCTTCAGGTCCGCCAGCACGCGCTGGGGCTGGGGCGTGGGGTTGTGCAGTTCGGCCTCGATGCGCACCTTGTCGCCGATGCGGGCGCGGGCGGGCAGCACGCGCGCGGCCCGCACATCCAGCGCCACGACATGGCCCACGCCCAGGGCATCGAGCGCGCCAGCGTCGCTGCGTTTGATGAGAAAACGCAGGCCGTGGCGCACCAGAGCCTCGCGCGGGGCGGGCGCGCCCAACAGCCAGGTGCGCGCGGTGCCCACGGCGAGGTCGGGGTGGTCCTTGGCGATGTCGCCCAGGTGGTTGGCCACGGAGCGGCGCACGTAAGACGATGGGTCGTCCTTGAGCGCATCGAGCAACGGCAGGGCCAGCTGCGGGTTGTTCTGGAATGCAGGCAAACGCGGCGCCCAGGGCAGGCGGGGCCGCGTGCCTTCGCTCACCAGACGGCGCACATGGGCGTTGTCGTCCTGCGCCCAGTCACGCAGCCGCGCGAGCGTGGCGCCCTGGTGGTGCAGCAGGTAGGGGCGGATGCTGAACTCGGCCGTGAAGCGCTGGGTGAGTGCGTGCTGCGCGGCCATGGCCGCCTCGAAATGCGGCAGGCCGTGTGTGCCGATGTAGATGCTGTGGGGCAGGTACAGGAAGGCGCTGTAGGGGCGGTCACCCGCATCGGGCTCACCGGCGGCATCGATGCCCATCGACGGGTCCATCGAATCGACCAGCACGCCCAGCGCACGCGGCACGTCTTGCGGCAGGTGGGCCAGCAGGGCGTGCGCAATGCGCTGGCCGCGCGCCATCAGCTCCAGCGATTCGTAGCCGGGCTGTACTTGCTGCAGAAACGCGGTGGTGTCGAACTTGCGCCACGCACGGCGCACCATGGCCGCGATGCGCGGCGGTACGGTGTCGTTCAGCAGGTATTTGAGAGGCTCGGCCATCGGGGAGATTGCGTGCGAAGCGCTTACATCCGTGCCACGCCAAAGCTCAGGGGCCGCAACGTGCGGGCCTGTGCCTCGGCGCAGGTGTCCAGGCAAAACGCCAGCACGGCCCGTGTGTCGCGCGGGTCAATCACGCCGTCGTCCAGCAGCAGACCGCTGGTGTAGAACGCATCGGCCTGGGCCTCGAACATGGCGACGATCTTGTCGAACTGGGCCTGCGATTCGGCCGGGTCGGGCGTGATGCCTTTGCGCGCGAGCGCAGCCTCGGTCACGATCTGCATGGTGCGTGCGGCCTGCTCGCCGCCCATCACTGCCGTCTTGGCACCGGGCCAGCTGAACAGGAAGCGCGGCGCATAGCCCCGCCCGCACATGCCGTAGTTGCCCGCACCAAAGCTGGCGCCGCACTGGATGGTGATCTGCGGCACGGTGGCGTTGGTCACGGCCTGGATCATCTTGCTGCCGTGCTTGATCATGCCGCCCTGCTCGCTGTCCTTGCCCACCATGTAGCCCGTGGTGTTCTGCAGGTAGACGATGGGGTGGCCCAGCTGGCACATCCACTGGATGAAGTGCGTGGCCTTGTTGGCGCCTGCCACGTCGATGGGGCCGTTGTTGCTGATGAAGCCTACCGCATGGCCCTGGATGCGGCCCTGCGCGCACAAAGTGGCCGTGCCGTAGAGGGCCTTGAATTCGAGCAGCTCCGAGCCGTCCACCAACCGCGCGATCACCTCGCCCATGTCCACGGGCTGGCGCAGGTCGGCAGACATCAGGGACAGGAGATCGTCTGCGGGCAAGGTGGGCCCAGGTGCGCTGGGTCGCCGGGGCATGTTCCACCCCAGCTGCGCGACCACATCGCGCGCCAGGCCAATCGCCTCGCGGTCGTCCTGGGCCAGGTATTCGCCCAGGCCCGAAACGGCGGTGTGCATCTCGGCGCCGCCCAGTTCTTCTTCCGTCGCAATCTCGCCGGTAGCCGCTTTGAGCAGCGGCGGCCCGGCCAGAAAGGCGCGCGAGCGACCCTGCACCATGATGACCACATCCGACAGCCCTGGCATGTAAGCACCGCCTGCAGTGCCCGAGCCGTGCTGCACGGTGATGACGGGAATGCCCGCCGCCGACAGCCGCGCGAGGTTGCGGAACAGCGTGCCGCCGTGCACGAAGCCCTCGACGCGGTAGCGCATGAGGTTGGCGCCCGCGCTCTCCACCAAGTGCACAAAAGGAAGGCGCTCGCGCAGAGCGATCTCCTGCACGCGCAGAATCTTTTCCAGGCCCATGGGCTGGATGGCGCCGGCTTCGATGCCCGAATCGCTGGCCACCACCATGCAGCGCACGCCGCTCACAAAGCCAATGCCGGCAACCATGCCGCCACCGGGCACGGACTTCTCGGGGTCTTTCACATCCTGCAGGTAGCCCGCCAGCGTGCACAGCGGCAGCCAGGGCGCACCCGCATCCAGCAGCAGCGCCACGCGCTGGCGCGGCAGCAGCTGGCCGCGTTTTTCAAACTGGGGCAGGGACCGGGCCGAGGCGGCGGCTGCACGCTCTTCCAGCGCGCGCAGGGCATGAAGGCGGGATTGCAGCGCCGCGCGGCGCTGCGTGGCCTCGGCACTGCCTGGGTTGAATCGGGAAGTGAAGACGGCGGTCATGCGGCCTCGGTCTTGGGGGTGTGGGAAGGTGCAAACACCTGCGGCACCTGCGCGCGGTGAAAGCCGTCAAACGGCCGCACGGCCGGGTGTGCTGCGGCAGTGGCACYAGGCGGGCGCTGCGGCCAGCCCATTCGCACCTGGGGCCGTGCGCCGTCCACCCGCAACGTGGTGYCGCTGATAAAGCTGGCTGCCGGGCTGAGCAAAAAGGTGATGGCCGCCGACACCTCGGCCTCGTTGCCAAAGCGGCCGAGCGGCACCGTGCGCGGCATGGCGCGCAGCATGTCGCCCGCCTCGGGCGGGTAGTTGTCCATGCCGCTGGAGGCGATGTAGCCCGGCGCCACGGCGTTCACGCGCACACCGCTGTGTGCCCATTCCAGCGCAGCGGTTTCGGTGAAGCTGACCATGCCCGCGCGCGCAGCCCCGCTGTGCCCCATGCCCGGCATGGAGCCCCACATGTCGGCCACGATGTTGACGATGGAGCCGCCGTGCTGCGCCATCCACTGCCGATAGCACTCTCGCGCCATCAAAAAGCCGCCSGTGAGGTTGGTGTKSAKCACCGCCTCCCAGCCCTTGGCGCTGATGGATTCAAGCGGCGACATGAACTGCCCGCCCGCGTTGTTGACCAGCGCATCGATGTGGCCCTGCGCAGCAAGGATCTGCTGCATCAGCGCCACCACGCCTTCTTCGGATCGGATGTCGCACACCTCGCAGGACACACGGCCGCCATCGGCAGTGATCTCTTCGGCCACGGCCAGCAGCTTTTCTGGCTTGCGCCCCACCAGCACCACATGCGCGCCCAGTTGCGCCAGCTCGTGTGCCGTGCACCGGCCAATGCCGGAGCCGCCGCCGGTGACCACCACCACCTGGCCCTGGAACAGGCCCGGAGCAAACACAGACTGGTAGGCGTTGCGCGCGGTGGGGGCCATGGTGACTCTGCCTTGATGGGGTTGTTTGTTATGAACGGATGAACAAGGCCAACGCCTCGTCGGTGAGCGCGTCGAGCGACTTGCCCTTCTTGGGCGAGAACCATTGCACCGCCCAGTTGAGCGCCCCAAAGATGAACAGCCGCGCCACACCGGGCTCGGCCTGCAGCGCACCCTGCTTTGCCAGCGCTTCCAGCACGGGCATCCAGGTGGCCTCGTAGCTGTCCTTGATGCGGGCAATGCCCTTGCGCTGCGCAGGCGTGAGCGAGCGCCACTCGTACAGCATCACCGGGATAAAGCTGCTGCGGGGCCCGAGCAGGATCTCGAAATGGTGGCGAATGAGCGTGTGCAATTGCTCGCGCGGTGTGGCCTGGGCTGGCAGTGCATCGAGTGCCTGCTGCTGGCTTTGCGTGGCCATGGTCATGCCCTCGCTCATCACGGCGTAGAGCAGCGCGCTTTTGCTTTCGAAATGGTAGAAGGGCGAGCCGCTGTGCATGCCTGCCGCCGCCGCGATGTCGCGCGTGCTGGTGGCGGCAAAGCCCTGGGTGCGAAAGAGCTTGGCAGCACCGTCCATGAGCTTGCGACGGCGGTTGCCGTCGTCGAGTTCCTCGGCGGTCTTGCGGGGGCGGCCGCGGGGGCGGCGGGTGGTTTCTTCGGTGGGGGATTGTGTTGTGGTTGCCGAGTTGGCGCTGAGGGGCGCTACGGCCTTGCTGCGGGGGCGGGCCGGGGGCTTCTTGAGAGTGGGGGCGATGGCGCGGGTGCGCGGCACGGGTGAGTCCATGCAGGCACGATAGCAAAACTGTTTATTTTTAGCAAGCAAGTGCTTTGTAAAAATAGATGGCTTGCCTCATCATGATTACCATCGGGTGTTATTTGATTTGAAGCGCTGTTATATATCGCTTGATTTGCTATCTATTTGGAAGCGGATGGCATGCCCGTGTGRAGTGCGGGAGCCGGGAGTCGCCCGGCGTGCGAGTCCCTTTCTTTCTCGTCGCCGAAAGAAAGGAACCAAAGAAAGGGCGACCCCACTGTCTGCGTCCCCTGCGCTGACGCTACGGGGCAACCTGCGGTGCTCGGGTTTGGCGGGGTCTCGCTCAACTCGCGCCGCTGCGCGTCACTCAGACACACGCGAGCCCTGATCCGCCAAACCCTGCGCTCCTCGGCGCATCCACAGGGGCACGGGGAGCAGAACATCCACACGGGCCATCGCTGCGCTCGGCCCCGAATCGCGGGCGCAAGCGCCACGCGCTGCGCAGCCTGGGCCGAGCGAAGCRATGGCCCGTGKGGCTRTTKGGATGTTCGGCTGTCCCACCCCTGCTGGCTGCGCCTGCGGCGGGGCGGTTGCGGGGTGGCACGCGCGTCGGAGCGCGCGTGCATCGTGCTCTGACTCGCCGTGGATGTCTGAACGAAGCTGCAACGCAGCGCAGTGAGTTCCACGGCGCACCCCGCAACCGGCACGACGCAGGTTTGCCCCGTAGCGAAGCGCAGGGGTCGCAGACTGGGGGTCGCCTTTTCTTTGGTGACTTTCTTTTGGCGAAGCAAAAGAAAGTCACTCGCACGCCGGGCGACTCCCGGCTCCCGCACTTCACACGGGCATGCAGTAGCCACCGCCAAAACAAGCTTCGCTAAGCTCAACCCGAACGGACGGGGCGAGAACGAACTATAAAAACAATAGCTGCCAGCGCTTTATGTACAAGCGCCAGCAGCCAAAAATACCTCAGAACTAGCGAATCAAACCGCGCTGAAATCAGGCTTTCTCTTCTCCATAAAAGCCGAGAACGCTTCCCGCGCTGCCGGCTCACGCAACATGCGCCCAAAGCTCTCGCCCTCTTCCGCCATCACCTCCAGCACCTTCGCCGTCTGCCCACCCTTCATCAACCGCTTGGTTTCGATGAGCGACGACAACGGCTTGGCCGCCAGCTTCTTGGCCTGCGCCTGCGCCACCCCATTGCATTCGGTCGGCGGCACCACGCGGTTCACCAGCCCCACTTCCAACGCGGCCTCGRCCATGAAAGGTTCGCCCAGCAGCAAGGCTTCCGCAGCGCGGTGATACCCCAACATCTGCGGCACCAACAGGCTCGATGCGGCCTCAGGGCACAGGCCCAGATTGACGAAGGGCATGGAGAACGCCGCGTTGTCGCCCGCATAGACCAGGTCGCAATGAAACAGCATCGTCGTGCCAATGCCCACGGCAGGGCCACACACCGAGGCGATCACGGGCTTGGGGAAGGTGGCGATGCCGCGCAGAAAACGGAACACGGGCGAATCCTGCGTAGCGGGCGGCTGCTGCAAAAAGTCGCCGATGTCATTGCCCGCGCTGAAGATCGCCACGTCGCCCTGGAACACCACCACACGCACGCTGGCATCCGCCTTGGCGGCATCGAGCGCATCAGCCATGGCGGCGTACATGTCGCGCGTGATGGAGTTCTTCTTGTCCACGCGGTTGAAGGTGATGGTGGTCACGCCCGCTTCGGTGTGAGCAAGGATGTCTTGGGTGGCTTCGGTCATGGTGGTAAGGGTTCCGGAGGCTGATGGATGGAGGAAAGAGTGCACGTGCAGAGCAACGGGCCGACTTCCTATTCCTTGTAGTAAACGATCTGATGGCTGGTGGCCAGCATGGTGCCAGCCTCGTTCCACAGCTGCACGGTCTGGTCAAAGAAACCGTTGCGGAACTCCTGCCCGCGCGCCTGGCCGAGCAGGAAGCCAGTGCCCGTGGCCTGCAGCTGCTCTGCCGTGGCGTGGAAGTACACGGTGATCGACACCGTGCCCGCAGGCACCTGGCGCGCACGGCGCAGCCACACGCGGGGGAAGAACACATCGGCCAATGCGGACAGCGCCACAAAGTCGAGCGGCCGCGGTGGTGTGTCGCGCATCCACAGCTGCGTCAGGCTGTGGTCGCCGCTGCCGTCCCAGGTGCGCGGGATGAAGCCAGCGATGGGGCGCATCTCGTAGCGATTGAGCCATTCCACAGCGCCCAAGGGGGCAACGATGGCCTTTTGCTCTGCAGGGGGTGGCACCTGCGGCATGGGCACATCGCCCACGCTCCAGGTCTCGCGGCGCACGGCCGTGACGGCGGTGGCCGTGGTGGTGACCACCTGCGCGCCGTCGGCACCGGCCTGCAGGATCGACAGCGTCCAGTGCTGGGTAGAGCGGTTGGTGCGCACGGGCGTTGCCTGCACGGTGAACGCACCGGCTGTCAGTGCGCCCGCGTAGTTGACGGTGAGCGACAACGGGTCGCCGAGCCGGTCAGGGTGCTGCAGGATGGCCTGTAGCAGTGTGGCGGCGGTGATGCCACCAAACGGGCCCACCATGTTCCAGTAGCCGGGGTGGGTCTGCCCTTCGTACTGGCCGGTCGGAGCGGACGAGGCCGTCAGTTGCAGCGCCTCGTCCAGCGGGTGGGCTGCGGAGGACGAAGACGAAGAAGTGGATGAAGAGGAAGTCATGCTGCGAGTGTGCCGCGAAACGACCGCTCAGGCCGTCGTACCGGAGACTTCGCCGTGGTGCACGCCGCCACCCAGGGCGGCCAGCGCAGTCGCCGCGCGCGGCCACAGGCTCTGGCGAAACTGGTCGCGAAAGAAACCGAAGTGCCCAATGCGACGCACCTGCAGATCGGCCGGCGTGATGCTCTCCACGCGGCGCTCGGTGTTGGCGTACAGGTTCACCAGGTTGTGCGTGCCCCGCAAGGTCATCAGTTCATCGTCGGCCATCGACAGCGCCAGCACCGGGAACCGCACCGCGCCATAACTCTGCGCCACCGCAGGCCCCTCGGCACCCACGCTGTAGGCAGGATGCAAGCACCAGCGCCGCCACTGCAGGATCACACCCGCAGGCAGRTCGCCCACCTTCTTRAGCSTRCGACCCGGAAAGTASCCGCACAGCCGCGTGGCCAGCGGCACCAGCACSCACCAGAAATACGGAAYGATGCGCTTGAGCTKMGGCGCGTTMTCGCGCCAGTAGCCGCTGCCTGCGGCCACGCTGAGCAGGCCATCAACCTGCTCGGGCTTCTTCAAGAGACCGGGCAACTGCGCGCCCAGACTGTGGCCCAGCAAGTACAGCGGCTGCGCAGGCAGCGCGGCCTTGGCGGCAGAAATCACCGCCTCGTAGTCCTGCGCCCAATCAAACAGATCCGCCTTCACATCGCGCATCGCGCCCTGCAGCGAATCGCCATGGCCTCGGTAGTCGAACGTGGTGACCCGAAACCCCTGCTGCGCCATCCAGAGCGCAAAGGCCTCGTAATACGACTGCCGCACSCCCATCGCGCCGCCGATCACGAYGCTGGCGCGTGGTGCGCCCTCGGGTTCGTAGACACGCAGTGCCAAAGATACTGCCCCGTTGACCTGCAAGGTTTGCTTGTTCATGTCTGTCTCCTTGGTTCAATGCCGATCTGCGCCAGCTTGAATGGAAAAGAAAAACAGGCAGTGCATTGCCCCTGCCTTCACACCCCGCCCTCAAGGGCGTAGCGAGCGGCTTTCAGGCTAGGCGGACGGAGCGCAGCAACCGGAACGTACTTGCGGTACGTGAGGATTGCGAGCACCGCCCAACGACGCCTGAAAGCCGCGCAGTAGCCAGTTACAGCGCTTCAATAATTCCAGCGGCACCCTGGCCCGTACCGACGCACATCGTGACCATGCCGTACTTCAGSTTSTSSCGMCGCAGCGCATGCACCACCGTCGCCGCACGGATGGCACCGGTAGCGCCCAGCGGGTGCCCCAATGCAATGGCGCCGCCCATCGGGTTCACGTTCGCAGGGTTCAGACCCAGCGTATTGATCACCGCCAGCGACTGGGCCGCAAACGCCTCGTTCAGCTCGTACCAGCCAATGTCATCGCTCTTGAGACCCGCATAACGCAGGGCCGCAGGAATCGCTTCGATGGGGCCGATGCCCATGATCTCGGGCGGCACGCCGCGCGCTGCGTAGCTCACAAAACGCGCCAGGGGCGTCAGGCCAAACTGCTTCACGGCCTTTTCGCTTGCCACGATGAGGGCACCGGCACCGTCGCTGGTCTGCGAGCTGTTGCCCGCCGTGACGCTGCCGCGTGCCGCAAACACGGGCTTGAGCTTGGCCAGGCCTTCCAGGGACGTATCGGGACGAGGGCCTTCGTCCAGGCTCACGGTGCGGCGCTTTTCCACCACTTCGCCGGTAGCGAGGTTGGGCGAACGTTCCACGATTTCGAAGGGCGTGATTTCGTCGCTGAACTCACCGGCCTTTTGCGCCTTGATGGCGCGCAGGTGGGATTCGAGGGCGAACGCGTCTTGCGCTTCGCGGCTCACCTTCCAATGCTGGGCTACCTTTTCGGCGGTCAGGCCCATGCCGTAGGCGATGCCCACGTTTTCGTCCTTGGCAAAAATCTCGGCGTTGAACGAGGGCTTGTTGCCGCCCATGGGCACCAAGCTCATGGACTCGGCGCCGCCGGCGATCAGCACGTCGGCCTCGCCCACGCGGATGCGGTCAGCCGCCATCTGCAGCGCGGTGATGCCCGATGCGCAAAAGCGGTTCACGGTCACGCCGCCCACGGGGTGGTCGAACGCCAGGCCCACGGCAATGCGGGCCATGTTCATGCCCTGCTCACCTTCGGGGAAGGAGCAGCCGATGATGGCGTCTTCAATCGCCTTGGGGTCCAGCGTGGGCACCTGCAGCATGGCGCTCTTGATGGCGGCGACCAGCAGGTCGTCAGGCCGGGTGTTCTTGAAATAGCCGCGGCCCGAACGCCCGATGGGCGTGCGCGTGGCAGCAACGATGTAAGCGTCCTGGACTTGTTTTTGAGCCATGGTGTTGAAACTCCTTCAATTCTTGGCGGGGCGGCTGGAAGGAATCCAGGCCCACGTAAATACACATTCGACCGGCTCTACACCGGCTTCGTCGGTCACGGTGACCGCAACCTGCACCTCGCCCTTGTCGCTGGCCAACATGGCGGTGCGCTGCTCGGCGGTCAGCATGGCCACGGCTTTAAGGCCGCCGGTGGCGCGCTTCTTGAACGCCATGGACAGCTCCTTGGCCAGCGGGATGCAGTCGTCGCGCACGTTCATGCCCACCACCATGCCCGTGGCCGTCTCGGCCAGCAGGTTCATGGCCGAGGCGTGCACACCACCAATGTGGTTTTGCACACGGTGCTCGTTGGCAAGATGCACTTCGACCCGCTCAGGCGTGAGCGACACGAACTTCACCCCGGCCGTGCCGGTAAAGGGCACAGCCCGGCGCAAGATGATGTTCTGCACGAACCCGCGCATGAAGGCGGGGGCCTCGTCCAGGCGCATCAGCGAGCGCTGCAATTTGTTGGGGGCGTGTTCGCTCATGTCGGTCTACCGGTATCCATCGACGTCCGGATCAGTTGCGAACCGGCTTGCCGGTAGACAACATGCCCAGGATGCGCTCATGCGTCTTGGGCTGGGCGATCAGGTGGCAGAACACCTTGCGCTCCAGCGTGAGCAGGTATTCCTCGCTCACCATCGAGCCAGCATCCACATCGCCGCCACAGACCACTTCGGCGATCATGGCGCCGATCTTGAAGTCGTAGGCGCTGATGAAGCCGCCGTCGCGCATGTTCACCAGCTGGGCCTTGATGGTGGCCAGACCGCTGCGGCCGGCCACGGGGAACAGGCGCTTGTGCGGCGCACGCCAGCCGCTCGCGGCCATGGACTTGGCTTCGTTGATGGCGACGAACAACAGCTCATCCTTGTGGGGCACGATCACGTCGCTGTCCAGCAGGTAACCCAGCTTGCGCGACTCCAGAGCGCTGGTGCCCACCTTGGCCATGGCGGCGGCGGTGAAGCCTTCGGTCAGGAAAGGCAGGATGTCCTTGGATGTGGAAGCTGCCATGTTCTCGGCCGCGCGGCGGGCGATGTAGGTCAGGCCGCCGGCGCCGGGCACCAGGCCCACGCCCACTTCGACCAGGCCGATGTAGCTTTCCATGTGGGCCACGCGCTTGGCCGAATACACGGCCAGCTCACAGCCACCGCCCAGCGCCATGCCATGGATGGCTGCGACGACAGGCACCTGCGCATAGCGGATGCGCATCATCAGGTTTTGCAGCTCCTGCTCGACGCTTTCCACCGCATCGGCGCCGCCGACCATGAAGGCGGGCATCGTGGCTTCCAGGTCCGCACCCACGCTGAAAGGAGCGTCGCCGGACCAGATGACCATGCCTTGGTACTCAGACTCGGCCAGTTCCAGCGCTTCCATCAGCGCTTCCATCACCTCGGGGCTGATGGCGTGCATCTTGTTCTTGATGCTGGCGATGAGTACTTTGCCGTCCAGCGTCCAGGCGCGCAGCGCCTTCGATTCAGCAATCGTGGTGCCAGCGGTGCGCCAGTCGGGCAGGCTGGTTTCGCCCAACAGGGCCTCGGGGAAGATCTGGCGCTCGTACACGGGCAACTGGCGGCGGGGCACAAACTTGTTCTGCGATGCACTCCACGAACCTTGCGCGGTGTGCACGCCACCGGCCTCGGCCACGGGGCCCTTGAAGACCCACTCGGGCAGCGGTGCCTTGCACAGCGCTTTGCCAGCGTCGATGTCTTCCTGGATCATCTTCGCGACTTCGAGCCAACCGGCTTCCTGCCACAGCTCGAAGGGACCCTGCTTCATGCCGAAGCCCCAGCGCATGGCCTGGTCCACGTCGCGGGCGTTGTCGGCGATGGTGCCCAGGTGCACGGCAGCGTAGTGGAAGCTGTTGCGCAGGATGGCCCAGAGGAACTGGCCGGGCGCGCCTTCGGCGTTGCGCAGCAGGCGCAGGCGCTCGGCAGCGGGCTTCTTGAGCATGCGCGCGTACACCTCGTCGGCCTTCTGGCCGGCGGGCACGTACTCTTCGCTTTCCAGCTCGAAGCGCATCACGTCGCGGCCGACCTTCTTGAAGAAACCGGCCTTGGTCTTCTGGCCCAGATTGCCCAGCTCCAGCAGCTTCTTCAGCACGGCGGGCGTGCCAAAGCTTTCGTAGAACGGATCGGTCTCGATGCTCAGGTTGTCCTGCAGCGTCTTGATCACGTGGGCCATGGTGTCCAGGCCCACCACGTCAGCGGTGCGGAAGGTGCCGCTCGATGCGCGGCCCAGCTTCTTGCCTGTGAGGTCGTCCACCACGTCATAGGTCAGGCAAAAGTTCTCGACCTCTTTCATCGTGGCCAGCATGCCGGCGATGCCGACGCGGTTGGCCACGAAGTTGGGGGTATCGTGCGCGCGCACCACGCCCTTGCCCAGGCCGCTGGTGACGAAGGCTTCGAGCTGGTCCAGCACTTCAGGCTGGGTGGTGGGCGTGTTGATCAGCTCCACCAGCGTCATGTAGCGCGGGGGGTTGAAGAAGTGGATGCCGCAGAAGCGCGGCTTGACGCTCTCGGGCAGCACTTCGGACAGCTTGGTGATCGACAGGCCCGAGGTGTTGGACGCCAGGATGGCGTGCTTGGCCACATGGGGCGCGATCTTGKTGTACAGGTCGAGCTTCCAGTCCATGCGCTCGGCAATGGCYTCGATSACGAGGTCGCATTCCTTGAGCAGGTGCATGTGCTCTTCGTAGTTGGCCTGCTGGATCAGCGCTGCGTCATCGGCCACACCCAGGGGCGAGGGCTTGAGCTTCTTGAGGCCTTCGACGGCCTTGGTGACGATGCCGTTCTTGGGGCCTTCCTTGGCAGGCAGGTCGAACAGCACSACRGGCACSTKCACGTTGACGAGGTGGGCSGCAATCTGCGCGCCCATCACGCCKGCGCCGAGCACGGCGACTTTYTTCACTTGGAATCGGGACATGGGTTGGGTTCCTGGTTGGGGCGCTGCGCGACACCGCTGGGGTGCGCGCGGCCACGGGAATGGGGTTTACTGGACGCGGATCCAGGTTTGCGTGCGGCCGAACGGGCCGATCGAGCCGCGCACTTCGAGCTTCTTGCCGCCCTCGACGGGAGTCATGCGCAGGGTGTAGTTGCGGCCGTTCTCAGGGTCGAGAATCTTGCCGCCCTCCCACACCTCTTTGCCGTCGGCCTTCTTGGCGCCACGGATGATCTCCAAGCCCACCAAGGGCTTGCCCTTGCGGTCGTCGGAGCACTCCTCGCAGACATCTTCGGGCTTGGCGTCCTTGGACAGGCGCTTTTCCAGCGCTCCGTGCAGCACGCCGCCACCAATGTCGCGGATGCGGATCTCGGCCTTGGCCTCGCCGGTCTTGTCATCGACGTTGCGCCACAGGCCTTCGGGCGTCATCTGCGCCCATGCCGGCAGCGCACCCGCTACCAAAACAATAGCTGCTACCGCTTTGAACATCTGCGCTCCCTGGCAAAAAGGCTTGAAATCCGCATCCGGCACCGATCAGGCCAGGGCCAGATCGGTGTCCATCAGCACCTTGCTGCCAGCGCGGGCGGTGCGCATCAGCGTGGCGGTTTCGGGGAACAGCTTGGCGAAGTAGAAACGTGCGGTCTGCAGCTTGGCGCCGTAGAACGGGTCGGTGTTGCCGGCTGCGATCTCGCGCAGGGCGACCTGGGCCATGCGGGCGAACAGGTAGCCGAACACCAGGTGGCCGGCCACGCGCAGGTAGTCCACCGCAGCAGCACCCACTTCGTCGGGGTTTTGCATGCCCTTGAAGCCGATCTCGGTGGTGAACTTGGTCATCTGGTCGCCCAGCATGGCCACGGGGTTGATGAACTCGGCCATGCGCTCGTTCACGCCCTCTTCTTCCACCAGCTGGCCAATCAGCTTGCCCAGCTTTTTCAGCGTGGCACCGTTGTTGCCCAGCACCTTGCGGCCCAGCAGGTCCAGCGACTGGATGGTGTTGGTGCCYTCRTAGATCATGTTGATGCGGTTGTCCCGCACGWACTGCTCCATGCCCCATTCCTTGATGAAGCCGTGGCCGCCGAASACCTGCATGCACGCGTTGGTGCTGATGTGGCCGTTGTCGGTGATGAAGGCCTTGACGATGGGGGTCAGCAGGGCCACGAGTTCTTCGGAATCCTTGCGCACCTTTTCATCGGGGTGGCTGTGCACCTTGTCCAGCAACAGCGTGCAGAAGATCTGCAGCGCGCGGCCACCTTCGGCGTAGGCCTTGGCGGTGAGCAACATCTTGCGCACATCGGGGTGCACGATGATGGGGTCGGCGTCCTTGTCCTTGGCCTTGGGGCCCGACAGGCTGCGCGACTGGATGCGGTCCTTGGCATAGGCCAGCGCGTTCTGGTAAGCCACTTCCGTCAGGCCCAGCGACTGGTTGCCCACACCCAGGCGGGCGGCGTTCATCATCACGAACATGGCAGCCAGGCCCTTGTTGGGCTGGCCCACCATGGTGCCGATGGCGCCGTCCAGTGCGATCTGCGCGGTGGCGTTGCCGTGGATGCCCATCTTGTGCTCCAGGCCCGTGCAGAAGATCGGGTTGCGCTCGCCCAGCGAGCCGTCGGCATTCACGTTGAACTTGGGCACCACAAACAGGCTGATGCCCTTGCTGCCCTTGGGCGCATCGGGCAGGCGGGCCAGCACCAGGTGAACGATGTTGGCGGCCATGTCGTGCTCGCCGGCGCTGATGAAGATCTTGTTGCCGGTGATSYTGTAGGTGCCGTCAGGCAGAGGCTCGGCCTTGGTGCGCAWSAGGCCCAGGTCGGTSCCGCAGTGSGGYTCGGTCAGGCACATGGTGCCGGTCCATTCGCCGCTSGTSAGCTTGGGCAGGTACAGGGCCTTCTGGGCGTCGGTGCCRTGGGCSWSCAGSGCTTCGTAGGCGCCGTGCGASAGGCCSGGGTACATSGTCCAGGCCTGGTTGGCSSWGTTSAGCATCTCGWACAGGCACTGGTTCASCACGAAGGGCAGGCCCTGRCCGCCGTAGGTGGGGTCGCAGCTCAGTGCAGCCCATCCACCCTCGACATACTTGGCATAGGCGTCCTTGAAGCCGGTGGGGGTCTTCACTTCGTGCGTGGTCTTGTTCAGCACGCAGCCTTCGGTGTCGCCGCTGATGTTGAGCGGGAAGGCGACTTCGGCAGCAAACTTGCCGGCCTCTTCGATCACCGCATTGATGGTGTCCACATCCACTTCGGCGTGGGGTGGCATCGCCTTGAATTCATCACTGACCTTGAGCACTTCGTGCATGACGAATTGCATGTCGCGCAGGGGCGGCGTATAGGTAGGCATGGGTTTACTCCTTGGATGTGGTGGTTTGGTTGGAAACTTTGCGGCGCGCCACTGTGGGTGCCTTGGCTGCCGCTGTCGGCGCGCTGTAACGCGCCAGAATGTTGTGAAAGCCCACGACAGCCCGGTCGATGGAGCCCGGGGTCTGCAGGAACCGCGCCTCGTAGTGCAGCGCGAGGATCAGGCCGTGGATCTCGAAGAGCATCTGCTCTTCCTTGGTGTCGGCACGCAGTTCGCCCAGTTCCTTGCACTGCTCGATGGCGCGGCGCATGGCGGCATGCCAGGTCAGCACCGAACTGGCCAGCGCATCGCGCACGGGGCCGGTACGGTCATCGAACTCGACCGCGCCGCTGATGTAGATGCAGCCCGAGTCGATTTCGATGGAGGTGCGCTTCATCCAGTTGTCGAACAGCGCCGACAAACGCGCCACGCCACGGGGGGCGGACATGGCGGGGTAGAACACTTCCTGCTCGAAGCGGGTGTGGTACTCGCGGATGACGGAGATCTGCAACTCTTCGCGGGAGCCAAAGTGGGCGAAAACGCCCGACTTGCTCATGCCCGTGACATCGGCCAGCGCCCCGATGGACAGGCCTTCCAGCCCGATGTGCGTGGCCAAGCCCAGCGCGGCCTCGACGATGGCCGCCTTGGTCTGCTGGCCTTTTTGCAAGGCACGGCCGGTACCACTGCGAGCGCGCGGGATGCGGGTGACCTGGCGGGATTCGGGGATGGAGGACATGGGCACGAATAAAAACGAACGTTCGTTCTATTTTGCAGCAAATTCCCTGCAGCCCCCAAGCCCCCGGAAAAAATAGGGAGACCCATCCAAACCACCCGTTGTAGCCGCGCCACCCCCGCCGTGATGCGCCGCCTCAACAGCGCGGACCGCTACAACATCAGCGCAAGGCTGGCTTCCAGGTGCTCGGTGGGCAGGCGCCGAAACCCCGAGCGGGCGTAGCACTGCAGGCGCCCGACCACAAAGGCCGTCAACACGCTGGCCGCCACCTGGGCATCGACTGTGGGCGTGCTGGATGCGGCTGCACTCGCGCGCAGACACTGGCGCAGGGTGGATTCGATGCGGTCAAAGAACTGGTTCATGCGCTGCTGCAAGCGCTCGTGCTCGAACACCAGTGCGTCGCCCACCATGACCCGCACCATGCCCGGGTTGCGCTCGCCAAACTGCAGCACCAGCGCCACGATGCGCGCCGCCTGGCGAGCGCCCACGTCGGCAGGCTGTGTGGGGTCAGGCACGTCGCGCCCCGTGATCTGCTGCACCAGTGTGAACACCGACTGCTCGATGAAATCGATCAAGCCCTCGAACATTTGCGCCTTGCTGGCGAAATGACGGTACAGCGCCGCCTCGCTGACCGACAGGCGCGCGGCCARTGCGGCAGTAGTGATGCGCTCGGCCCCAGGCTGCTCCAGCATGGCGGCCAGGGCCTGCAGGATCTGGACGCGCCGTTCCCCGGGCTTGGGCCGCTTGCGTGCAGCCGCAACATCACCCGCTTCGGYGGTACTGGCAGGCTCGGGGAGGGGCGAGATTTCAGACATGCAGGACAGGGACTCCGGTGGGGCCCTGCTCCCGGTGCGCATGCCACTGGGCATGGTCGGATCACGGCAGGGCGTGGATCACGATGTCACATCTTGCCGCAGCCAGGAGGGGCCGGGCCGCCACCTGTTTGCACAAGTCAATCGTGTATGGAAATGATTCTCGCACAGGCCCCTTGTCGGTCCGGACGGCCCGGGGACCCCGCACGACTACAGCGGAAACACCACCGTCACCAGCAGCCCGCGCCCCTGGGGGCCCGTGCCCAGCGTCAGTGCGGCACGGTGTACCCGGGCAATCTCGTCCGCAATGGCCAGGCCCAGGCCCGTGCCCTCGCCTCCCGCGCCGGGCACGCGGTAGAACCGCTGCAACACGCGGGTACGCTCAGACTCCGGCACGCCAGGGCCGTCGTCCTCCACCTCCACGTAGGGCCGGGGCGGGCCCGCGCGCCCCTGGCGCAGTCCGCAGCGGATGGTCACCACGCCCCCCGCAGGTGTGTATTTGATGGCGTTGTCCACCAGGTTGGACAGCAGCTCGCGCAGCAGCCAGCCATGGCCTGTCACATGCACCAACTGGACATCGAGCCCGAGGTCCAGGCCCTTGCCGGTGGCTGCGTCCAAAAATGTTTCCAGCAGCGACTCGCACAGATCCTTGAGGTCCACCCGCTGCGGCGGCTGCGCGTCCAGGCTGCGGGCGTCCGCGCGAGACAACGCCAGCAGCTGGTGCGCCAGCTGAGAGGTGCGGCGCGTAGCGTTGCGCAGCTTCTCGATTTGATCCGCTCCCAAAACAATAGCACCTTGTGCACGATCTTCATGCGCTAGCGGCATTTTTCGGTCGAAATCCGGGAATGACGTGCGTGGGGGCGCTGCCGCCTTGGCCATCATGGCCCAGGCCTCCACCTGGGCCTGCAAGCCCGCCAGCGGCGTGCGCAACTGGTGCGCCGCGTCGGCCACAAAACGCCGCTGCCCTTCGGCCTGTGCGTTGACCAGCGCAAACAGGCGGTTGAGCGAGTGCACCAGGGGCCGCACCTCGTCGGGCGAGGCGGCCTCGTCGATGGGACTGAGATCGCGGGGAGAGCGGCGCTCCACCGCCTCCGCAAGCCCCACCAGGGGTTTGAAGGCCTGCCGCACCGCCCAATGGATCGCAAAACCCGCGGCAATCAGCAATACGAGGTTGGGCAACAACACCCTCAGGAGCAGTTGCTGCGCCCATTTCTGGCGAGGGTCCGACCCGTCGGCGAGGGCCACGACCAGTTCGCCCGCCCCCGTGCGCCCGCGTTGCGCCGCCACCCGGTACGTCACGCCGCCGAACTCCACGCTGTGGAACTCCGGGGCCTGTGTGGTGGGCACGGCGCCGTGTACCCAGCCCTCTCCGAGCAACAGGCGCCCCGAGGTATCGCGCACGCTATAGGCCGCAAAGCCCGCGTTCTGGCGCAAAAACTCTTCGATGGGCGGCGCCAGCAGCAGCAGCGGTGGGTCGTTGTCGTGGATGGGCGGCGCCAGCACCGAATCGGCCAGCGCGGGCAGCAGCCGCACCAGACGCTGGTCGTGCTGGCCAGCTGCCTCATCGGCCGACCGGTAGTCCAGCCAGACCCCCGCCAGCACCAGCACACACAGGGGCAGTACCAGCATCAGCAGCAGCCGGGTGCGCAGGTCCGATGTCATGGCGCGCAGGCCGGGCCGCCGGGAGGAGTTTTTCCAAAGCATGGCGAGGCGGCGAGCTGGGCGCGGAAAATTCCTGCTCAGGTTGCCTGCAGTTCAAGCCGGTAGCCAAAGCCCCGTATGGACCGCAGCGCCACACCGTGGGGTTCCAGCTTGCCCCGCAGGCGCGAGACATACACCTCCACCGCGTTGGGGGTGATCTCCTTGTCCCACCCCGTCAGCGCTTGCAGCAGCTTGTCTTTGCTAGCAGGCTTGGGGGCGTTGATGAGCAGGTATTCGAGCACCGTCCACTCGCGCGGGCCCAGTTCGATGACCTGCTCGCCAGCCGGTGTGCGCATGCTGGCCCGGCGCCCGGCCGTGTCCAGCTCCAGCGGGCCAAAACTCAGCACGGCCGTGGTCGCAGCCTGGGAACGGCGCAACAGCGCACGCAGGCGCGCCAGCAGCTCGGGCAGCTCGAACGGCTTGACCATGTAGTCATCCGCCCCCAAATCCAGCCCCTGCACCCGGTCATGCAGCGCGTCACGCGCCGTCAGTATCAAAACTGGCATGGCGGGGCTTGCCATGTCTGGACGGCGCAGGCGGCGTGTCAGCTCCAGGCCGTCCATGGCGGGCAGCCCGATGTCGATGATGGCTGCGTCAAACGACTCGGCGCGCAGCACCTCTTCGGCCCGCTCGCCACTGCCCACCCAGTCCACCGCATAACCCGCATCGGTGAGCCCCAGCTTGATGCCGCTGGCCACCATCACATCGTCTTCGACCAACAGCAGACGCATGGAGACCTCACGCGGGGTCAGTGAGACCGGATCATGGTGCCGTAGGCCTGGTCAGTCAGGATCTCCAGCAGCATGGCATGGGGCACACGCCCGTCAATGATGTGCACGGCATTCACGCCCGCCTTGGCGGCATCCAGCGCACCGGCAATCTTGGGCAGCATGCCGCCCGAGATGGTGCCGTCGGCAAACAGCTCGTCGATGCGGCGGGCTGTCAGGTCGGTCAACAGGTTGCCGGCCTTGTCGAGCACACCGGGGGTGTTGGTCAGCAGCATCAGTTTTTCAGCCTGCAACACCGTGGCCAGTTTGCTGGCCACCACATCCGCATTGATGTTGTAGCTTTCGTTGTTCTCGCCAAAGCCAATCGGGCTGATGACGGGGATGAACGCATCGTCTTGCAGCGCCTTCACCACGCTGGGGTCGATGGAAACGATGTCACCCACCTGGCCCACGTCGTGTTCGATGGTGGGATCCTTGCTGTCCACCATCTTGAGCTTTTGTGCGCGAATCATGCCGCCGTCACGGCCGGTCAAGCCCACGGCCTTGCCACCGGCTTGGTTGATCAGTCCCACGATGTCCTGCTGCACCTCGCCGGCCAGCACCCATTCGACCACTTCCATGGTCTCGGCATCGGTCACACGCATACCCTGGATGAACTCGCCCTTCTTGCCCAGTCGGTTGAGCGCGGTTTCGATTTGCGGGCCGCCACCGTGCACCACCACCGGGTTCATGCCCACCAGCTTGAGCAGCACCACGTCCTCGGCAAAGTCGGCCTGCAGGGCCGGGTCCGTCATGGCGTTGCCGCCGTACTTGATCACCATGGTCTTGCCATGGAACTTGCGGATGTAAGGCAGCGCCTGGGCCAGGATTTCAGCCTTGTCGCGTGGGGCAATCGAAAGAAGGTCGGTCATGGAGGCGTGCCATCCGGAGAAAACTGTGAGGCGCAAATTGTGCCGCATTCGCCAGGCGCGCGAACACTAGAAGGCTTCAGTGGCGCAGCCAGTTCGGCACTTTGAACCGCACGATGGCCAGATAGGCCATGACATAGCTGACCACAAAAAGCCCGCAAAACGCCATGAGCAGGGGCGTGTTGTTCCAGAACAGCACTGCAGGCACCACCGTCAGAAGCGTAAAACCCCACAGATAGGGCGACGTACGGTTGTTGCGCATCAGCACCCGGCGGGACTCATCATCGTGAAACACCCCACGAACAATGCGGCGGTAGATGAGCTGGTGAAAATGCAGCGCATCGGCCACGCCCGGTGAAACGCCCCGCACCGCCTTACGGTAAATGGAGAAAATCGTCTCCCACACCGGGTAGATCAGCAGGAGCATCGGGAACCAAGGCGATACGTCCGCATTGCGCTGCACCAGCGAGATGCTGGCCATGGCAATCACCACGCCCCACACATAGGCCCCCCCATCTCCGGCAAACAACATGCCGCGCGGATAGTTCCAGACCAAAAAACCGCCTGTGGCTGCAGCAGTGGATACCAGCAGCGCCGCCAGTGCCCGGTCACCCACCTGCAGCGCCACGTGCGCCAAAGCGAGGCACACGATCAAGGCAACCATTCCCGCCAGCCCGTTGTAGCCGTCGATGATATTGAAGGCATGGGGCAGGCCTGCGACTGCAAGCACGACTATGGCGATGCCAAGCCAGGGGGCAGCAACCAGGACAGCATCAAGCCAGGGCCAGCCCAGGCGTGGCAGATTGATACCCAAAAGCCATACCGCCAATGCGCCAGATGCCCCGGTCAAAGTGAGGCGGTAACGCACTGAAAGGCGCTGGGTAAGGTCTTCCGCAATGCCACCGATCACTGCCGGAAGCACGACCACCAGCCAGCCCGCCACCCAAAAGTCGAGCCGGAGAGAGCCTGGGTCGCCCCAATAGACGGACTGCAGTACGCCCAACGCCCACCCTACGGACGTACCCATCACCAACGCTGCGCCGCCCAATCGAGGAACATGTCCGAGGTGAAAGCGCTGGGGCATCGAATCGCTGTAAACCGCCGCATGCTCCCGCCCCCATCTCACAATGAGCCCCGCAGCCAGCGCCGCTACCAAAAAACCGACCACAGACAACCAAATCATGGAGCGCCGATGGTACCTTTGTCAGCTGACGCCGAGGTTAGAAACTGTAGCGCGCGGGCATAGACTGGCGAATGCCACAAACGCCAAAGACTCTGGACGTGCCAGCCCAGATGCTTCAGGCTACGCGAACTGGCACGCTGCCCGGCGTGAATGACTTGAACCGGCGCCTTGGCCAAATGCAGCCCACGTAACCGCAACCTCAGGCAAAGGTCCACATCTTCGCAGTACATGAAATAGCGCTCATCGAACCCGCCCAAGGAGCGCCAAACGGCAGAAGGCAAAACCATGCAGGCAGCATTTACCCAATCCACCCGTATCTCCTGGCGGCCCATAAGCCTGCGGCGCAAAAGCGCGACGGGAGAGGGAACTTCGCGCTCACTGCCCTGTACCCGCCCCTCTGGATCGATCTGAACAGGATACGCACAACCGATGTTCGGCGCACAGCACGCTGAAACCAGCACTTGGAAGGGATCCTCGTGGCCTACCAGCATCACGTCGGGGTTGAGAACGCACACAAACGGCTCAGTGACTGTGGCCAAAGCCCGATTGTGATTGGCGCCGAACCCGAGGGGTGCCTCATTGACTACACGCAACAATTCAAATGGCCAGCCTCCTGCCGGAGGAACGGGCTCCGGCTCTGGCAGGTTCTGCGTCAGCACCACGCGGGATATGGAGGCTGCCGAAACCCGGGCCAACTGCAGCAACAGAGCATGGACCATGTCGCCGTGTCCGTGACTGACCACAGAGACCACCAAACCAGGCTGAAACAAAGGCTGAATGACTGACATCGACCGGTATTGTCCCCTGCGCAGCGTGCGAAGTCGCCGTATCTGGCCCGTCATAATCGCCGGATGACGAATTCTATTGACGATCTGCACGTGTATTTGCGCTCCATCGCAGACGGGGAGCGCACTTCGCTGTCGGTCCTGGCCGGCCTGATCAGGCGCGGCGCCTGCGTGCTGGATCTGGGGTGTGGCAGCGGAGCTCTTGGGCAATATCTCAAGGAAACCCGCGATTGCACGACGGATGGCGTCACCCTCAGTCAAGCAGAGGCTGCGCATGCCCAACCCCACTATCGACAGGTGGAGGTGGCCGACCTGGAGACAGCCGACTTGCTCAGCATGTTCGGTACCAAGCAATATGACTACATCGTTTGCGCCGATGTTCTGGAACACCTCAAGCGGCCAGAGTCTGTTTTGCAGATGTGCCGCGAACTCCTAACACCAGAAGGCCGATTACTCATATCGGTGCCCAATGCCGCTTACAGCGGGCTTCTGGCTGAATTACTGGAAGGGGAGTTCCGCTACCGAGAGGAAGGCCTGCTCGATCGCACCCACCTGCGATTCTTCACGCGCCGCTCGCTAGTGAGGTTTCTGTCCGAACAGCGCTGGGATCTGGACGCTGTCGATACCATCACCAGGCAATTGCCCGACTCGGAATTTCAGGTGGCGTTTGATCGCCTGCCACCCAATGTCGCCCGCTACCTGCTCGGCATTCCCGATGCCCTGACCTACCAGTTCATAGGCGTTGCACGGCCTGTGACATATGTGCCGATCGCCGAACACGCTCCCACTGACCTTGATGCTGCAAACGCACTCTTCACCGCACAGCTGTATATAGGGCGACATGATGGCTATGCGGAAAGTGACAAGCTCAGCGCCACTGGCGTCATTGGCTCCGAGCATCAAACCGTAAGCTTTCAAATACCCGCGGTTGGCGAGGCCATCACACGGCTCAGACTCGACCCAGCAGACCGAGCTGGTTTTTTGCACTTGTACGGCATCACCCTGCGCAACGAGCAAGGCGATGCCCTTTGGCAGTGGTCGGCAGACACCTCCAGCCGCACCTTGCTGGCGTCCACCCCCCACAGCCAAATTGCCTGGCAAGCCCCTATGCCACCAGCGTCCGGCGCAAGCTTGCTACTTCTCACCGGCACTGACCCCTGGCTGGAGCTGCCCATCCCCGCCGAGACTCTTGCGTCTGCCAGCCTCTCGGGCGCGCGGCTGGACGTTGAACTGGGCTGGCCCATGTCTGCCGACTATCTGGCGCTGTCCAGTACGGTAAAACCGCTGGGAGACCGCATCGACCTACTGGAGAGCCGTGCCCGTGATGCACAGAGCCGGATAGAGCAACAGCAGAACCAACTACAGGCGGTGAGTGGCAGAGCCAGCCTTCTAGAAGAAAGCAATAAGGCACTTGCACAGCAACGCGCCATGTGGCAGCAGGAAGCTACTCGCCTGAACAAGGACTACCAAGCACTGGCCGACCACCTCAAGACCATAGAAAACTCCACCGTGTTCAGAGCCACCCGCCCCCTGGTCCACGCCAAGATGCACATTGATCGATTGCTGGGCCGCGTCCCGGCACCCGTGCAACCCGCAGAGCCTGCACCCGTGCCACTGGCGCCAAGCACTCATCCTGTAGACGTTATCGTGCCCGTATACCGAGGACTGGCCGATACACAACTGTGTATTGATTCAGCCCTGGCAAGCCAATGCGAAACGCCTTGGCGCCTGATCGTCATCAACGACGCCAGCCCGGAACCAGAAGTCACCGAATGGCTGCGGGAACGTGCACAGCAAGACAGCCGCATCACGCTGCTGGAAAACCCGGAAAATCTGGGCTTTGTAGGAACGGTGAACCGAGGCATGTCGCTGAGCGACAGCCACGATGTGTTGCTACTCAACAGCGATACTGAGGTCGCCAATGATTGGCTCGACCGTATTCGCCGCGCAGCCTACGGAGACCAGAAGGTAGGCTCGGTTACGCCGTTTTCCAACAACGCCACGATCTGCAGCTACCCTCGTTTTTGCAAGGACAACGCCTTGCCGCCGGACTACGACACGGCACGGCTGGACGCACTGTGTGCGCAAACCAATCCGGGCGCTGTGGTGGACGTGCCTACCGGTGTCGGGTTTTGTATGTACATCCGCCGCGACTGCCTGCAGCAGGTGGGACTGTTTGACACAGAGAACTTCGGCAAGGGTTACGGCGAAGAAAACGACTTCTGCCAACGTGCGGCAAAGGCGGGCTGGCGCAATCTCCATTTGCTAGACACCTTTGTGCTGCACACCGGTGGCGTGAGCTTTGGCGACAGCAAAAGCCCGCGCGAGCGGGCCGCCATGGAAACCCTGCGACGCCTGCACCCCCGCTACGAGCGCGAGGTCATGGCATTTGTGCAGGCAGATCCGGCGCAACCCTATCGCCTCGCGCTGGATATGGCACGCATACAGCGGGCTCAACGCCCCGTCGTGCTGGCTGTGCTGCACGACAGGGCGGGCGGCACCCTTCGCCATGTGCGCGAACTCGCGCAACATTTGAGTGACCAAGCGACCTTCCTCACACTCACGCCCGCACCAGACCAGCGCGTACGCCTGGAACTGGCTGGCAAGGATGAAGGCTTTGAACTCTTGTTCCGGCTCTCCGACCAGTTCRCAGACCTCGTTCAGGTGCTCAGTATCTTGGGTGTGCGGCATATCCACTACCACCATATCCTTGGCCATGATCCGCTGGTTCTGGACCTGCCAGCACAGTTGGGGGTGGACTATGACTTCACCGCGCACGACTACTACAGCTATTGCGCTCACATCTCCCTGACGGGCAGCGACAACCGATTTGCTGGGGAACCCGCCCCTGGGCAATGCGCTTGTTGCTCCCCGCATGACCCCGCCCCCATGGGCAACGGCACGGTGGCGGACTGGCGACACCGCAACCGTCACTTTTTGACTAGCGCTCGCCTGGTTATCGCCCCCAGCGCAGACACTGCACGGCGCATCGCTGCATTTGCCCCCAGCGCGCGTGTGCGGGCCATTCCCCACACGGACATGGCCACGCCTGGCAGCAAGGGAACGCCACTGCCGCTGGCCAAAAATTTGGCCCCGGACGCACCACTCAAAGTGGTGGTCCTCGGCGCACTCAGTGCCATCAAGGGTGCTGACGTGCTTGAAGCAGCGGCCCAGGAAGCCGCCAGAACAGGTGCGCCTGTGGAGTTCCATCTGCTCGGCTATGGCTACCGCCACCTGCAAACCCAGCCACGCGCACGGCTTACCGTACATGGCGCCTACCAGGACGAGGACTTGCCGGGACTGCTGGCTTGGCTGCAACCCGACATAGTCTGGTTCCCCGCCCTCTGGCCTGAGACCTACAGCTATACGCTCAGCGCCGCTTTGCAGGCAGGCTTGCCGGTGGCCGTTCCGGACATCGGCGCATTTGCAGAACGCATTGTTGGCAGGCCTTGGAGCTGGGTTTGTCCGTGGGACCAGGAAGGAAAGCAATGGGTGCGCTTTTTCACAGCTTTGCGTGCCGAGCATTTCGTGCCTGGCTTGCCGCCAGCAACCACGTTCGCACAACCTGTACCTGATAGCAGCGCGCCCTGGACATACCAGCACGACTATTTGATGGGCATGTCGGCCAAAGCAGACGCGCAGCCACCATTGGCTGCCGCGTTGCTAGCCCAATACCTGGCACCCAAGGGCGCGTCAGCACGTTCTGAGGCACTGAACGCACTCGCTTACCTGCGTTCGCTCCCTCTGCTGCGCACTGCAGCCCGCCGTATTCCTGCGCACTGGCAGCGTCGAATCAAGAATTGGCTGCAAAAGTAAATTACTTCAATCACCACCATGAACAGTATTTCCGACCCCAACCTTCCGCTCATCGAAGCCGCCCGCACGCTGATAGAGCAAGGCCAACTTGCTCAGGCTGCCGACGCGCTCAATCAAGCACGAGCCCAATTCCCCAACGACCCACGCGTATACATGATGGCAGGGGTCATGTCAGAAAAAGCTGGCAATGTGGCCGGAGCGTTTCAACTCATGCAAACCGGGCTGTCGCTCGCCCCCAACTGGGCTCCCGGAATTATTGTGCTGGCGCAGTTGCAGGCCAGACAGGGTCAGTATGAAGAAGCGAGCGAGAACGCCGCCACAGCGCTTCAACTTGACAGCGAGAGCCGCGTCGTGCTGGATGGTGCAATTGACGTCGCACAACTCACTGGTGACTTCGCCCTCGCCGTGCGCCGTATCCGGCAAGGCCTGGCCCGGCAACCCTCCGATGCCAAGTTGCGAATGATGCTCGCCTCCGCCCTGGGTCAGATGGAGCAGTATGACGAGGCCCTTGCTCTCTGGGACGGGCTCATTGCAGACTCTCCCGAGGATCGCGCAGCGCTCGAAGGGCGCATGCACATGCTCTTGATTGCAGGGCGTCTGGAAGAAGCTGCTCTCGCAACAGCCCATCTGCGAGCGCTCGACCCCACCAATCCCGTCTACGCCTACTACGAAGAGCGCGCACAAGGACAAACTCCAGCACACCAGCCCACCGAACTCAACCGGCAACTTTTCGACAACGCTGCACATTTTTTCGACGCCCAGCTGGTCCAGGGCTTGAACTACAGGCTGCCACAGCAGATTGCCAAGAAAATCATCGCTTTTTATCCGGACAGAAAGCTCAACCTGCTCGACTTAGGCTGCGGAACAGGACTGCTGGGGGCCCAACTGGGCAGGCTACAAGGTCGCCTGGCGGGCGTGGATTTATCCCCAAAAATGCTTGATCAGGCACGCCGCTACAACCTGTACGACACATTGACCGTCGCTGACCTGCACGACGCACTCAGCGAGGCTGAAGCTACGTCCTACGATGTAGTCGTTGCACTGGATGTCTGCGTGTATGTGGGCGACTTGAGTAAAGTCATTCCCGCAGTGTGGCGCACCCTGGTGCCAGGTGGAAGACTGTTTTTCTCATGCGAAAGTGGGCCAGAGGATGGACCTGACCTCGTCCTGAATCGGTCTACTGAACGGTACGTCCACAAGCGCAGCCATGTCGAGAGCCTGTGCCGGGATGCCGGATTTGTGGTGGAAGTCGAAAACACCGTACTGCGTACCCAAAAGGGCCAGCCCGCACATGGCTTTGTAGTCATGGCACGCAAGCCCTCGTGAACGACTTGTCTTCCTAAGCACCCTTGCGTAACAGCAAAAAAATCTCATTGTTGCGCAGCACTGATTCACTGTATTGCACAAGTAATTGCTGCGGTGGCAGCAGGTCTACGCTGCGTCGCTCCTGTTGCTCCACCACGAAACCAGCCTGACGCACAAGATCCACCAGTTCATCCGCCGTCAAGCGGTTGAGCTGTTGGTACTCCTTGAATACGAAGCGTTTGTAGCCGTCTACGCCAAAGTCAGCAAACCCAAAGTCGACTTCCTCCGCGTTGATCGGCCCTTCGTGGGCTTCGATGGTGGACCACAGCACCTCTTCGGGCACCAGCAAATGGTGCCACGGCACTTCGTCATAGCGGCGCAGGTGCGATCCATAGGGTGAATGGAACAACGGTTCGATCTGCAAGAAAAACACCCCCCCCGGGCGTAAACAGGCGTGCAGATCCTGCAAGATCGGCAGCAACTGGTCGCGCTGCACATGTTCGAAAGTAGACCAGCTCATAATGCCATCGATACCCGAATGGCGATCCGACAGGCGCGCGCCCGGCGCGATGGTCTCAAACGTCAGCGCAGCCGGGATACGGCGCATGCCCAGTTGCTCGCTGGCAATGCGCGGCAGTTTGGTGTATTCCCTGCGAATATCGATGCCATGAATGGCAGTAGCGCCGTGACGCAGCACCAGAGACAAATCGGTAATGCCATCGCCGCAGCCAAAATTTAGCAGTCTTGCAGTGCGCATATCAAGCGCGCTGCCCATCCACTGGTGGACCACGTTGGCGGCGTAATCGAAATGCGCCCGAAACCACTCGTCACTGATGCGCTCTGCATCCCATGGAGCCATACCCCACAGCCGCTCCTGCAACTTTAACCACCAACTATTGTTCATTGCTTCTCCAGGGATAGCACTGTGATCCATCGCTTCCTACGTTCCCGCGGCAGCACCATGTTGCAAGCAGTCTGGGCTGCTTGGCCACACTACCAACGCTCCACCCAAGTGCTCCTTTCACGGTTTGCGCAGCACGTAAGCGTCCTGGTGGTTCCAGAAATGAACTGGTGCCTTGTGCACCAGCCTGTCGGCCCCCACTGTTTCGGCAATGCGCGCAAGGACAAACGCCTCTGAGGTAAAAGTGGTGCCGTATTCCTGCTCGTCGATGGCAGTGGACTCGCTGGAAGCCGCAAAAAAATAGCCATCCTCGTCCAGCGTCACATGATCAAAGTCGGCCGCTTTGATACCGTGGGTGCTGAACACCAGCAGCCCGCCAGGGGCAACCGCTTCGTACAACACCTTGAGCCAACGCGACCACGTCGCGCTTGGCAAATGGCTGAAGAGAGACAACACAAATACCAGGTCATAGCGGGCAGGCCATTGCACACTCTCAGGCACGCTGGTCGACAAGAAGCCATCAACACCGAACGTGCTACGAGAAAACTCCACCGCATTCGGCACTACATCCGACACCACGACCCGCGAAGGACCCAGCGCCTTGACCAAGTGCCGGGTGAACCGGCCATGGCCGCTGGCGAATTCCAACACGCGGGGTGTCCTCAATAGTGGCTGGTCCACCGCCTCCAG
Organism: Acidovorax sp. LjRoot204; assembly: GCF_056175785.1. NCBI lineage: Bacteria > Pseudomonadati > Pseudomonadota > Betaproteobacteria > Burkholderiales > Comamonadaceae > Acidovorax > Acidovorax sp. LjRoot204. The sequence continues at coordinate 21,362 of NZ_JBGFFF010000011.1, read as the reverse complement.
CAGCAGCATCAGCTCCGACAAAGTTCTCCAGCCGTCCGCGAGGTAGTCGCGCAGTGGGTTACGGCTTGAGTGGTGACTTCGAAAGAAGCCGAAAATGTCGTCTTGCTCAGAGATGGTGCAGTTCAGCCCCATGACGTTGTTGAAGGACCCGATCAGGTCATTCGCCTCTATGAGTGCGTGGGCGGCCAGCACCACATCGCGTTCATCGCGCGCACGCACCAGCACTTGCGCTGCAGCCTCCCTGTCGCCCCGTGCCAGCAGCTCACGCCCCTCTCGTAGCAGTTGTTGGCCAAGGGTGGATGTCGATGTTGGAAGAACTGTCATGGTGTTGGAATGCGCGAGAAACCACAGATTATCGGGGAGCAGCTGGAAGATGCCGACTCGGGAGCGCAGGACAGGTGCACGCTGCAAGCGCGACATCCTGCGCCTTGGTGCTTTGACAGCCCCGCTGTACGCAAATGAGTCAGCCGAGGATCTGCGGGAGAGTCTGCGGGCGTCAACTCCAGCGGTGGGGCAGCCGCACCAAACCAGGTAGCGGCTTGGGGAAAATGAAGCGGAAGTGCAAAAACTGAAACCACTGGTCATACACTGCCAGCCCCGTTTCGTCGAACAAAAAAGCACTGATCACATAGTCGCCGCTGTGTAGAGGGAGATCCGGGAAGGTCAGGACGGATTGCCAGGTGCCGTCGTCAAGTTGGACAGGCACTGCTCCATCTTCGTGCGTAGCAAGTGAAGTGATGCCCACGCCCTTTGACTGCTCGATCATGAACCCGATATTCGGGCGCTCCATCCCCCGCCCTCGGGCACGGATGGTCACCACCAGATCATGGCCTTGGAGCACCGGCGGCTGGTCGCCCACCGCATCATTGAGGTGCGCCACATCCACCGACAGAATGCAGGCACTGCCGCCATCACTTGCCGCCTTTGGGGCGGTGAAATGCCGCGACTGGTCAGCCATTGAACCATCTGGAGGATGCCCTGCACCAGCACCTTCGGTCACAGCTGGCACGGGCCCACCAGGAGCGTCGCCCTCGGCCGCGGCTTCACGCGCTCGCGTGTGTACGTCGTACGCGGCAAGCACCGCCTCTGTATTGCCGAACTGCTCCACCCGGCCCCCCTTGAGCCAGAGTGCCCGGTCGCACAGATGGCGAATGTGGTAGGGRCTGTGTGAACAGAACAGGATGGTGCAGCCGCTGTTACGAAACGCCGTGATGCGCTCGACACACTTTTTCTGAAAATTCTGATCCCCTACGGCCAGCGCTTCGTCGATGATCAGAACGTCGGGCTGCACAGCAGTCACCAGGGCAAAAGCCAAGCGCACGGTCATGCCCGACGAATAGGTTTTTACCGGCCGGTCCAGCGCCTCACCCAGTTCGCAGAAATCGATGATTTCAGGCTCCAGGCGCGCCATCTCATCATGATTGATACCGATCAGGCTGCCCGCGAAGTAAAGATTGTCGCGGCCGCTGAAGTCGGGGTGAAAGCCAGCGCCCAGCTCCAGAATGGCAGTCACCCGGCCTACGCGATCAATACGCCCATGGCTGGGCTGCAAAGTACCCGCCAACAGTTTGAGCAAAGTGCTTTTGCCTGCACCGTTGTCACCGATCACACCAATACATTCGCCACGCCGCAATTCAAACGACACATCGCTCAGTGCCCAGTGGCTGCGGTGGGTGGCTTTGCCCGTCAACAGCGCACGCAGCCTGGCCCGGGGGGTGGGATAAAGCTTGTATTCTTTAGCTACGCCAGCCACTGACAGCACGGTGTCAGGCACCACGCTCGGCGTATTGGGGGAGTTTTTGGTGCTCACAACCAGTCCACCAATTGGTCACGGCTGCGGGCCACCAAGGCGTTCAGCACCACTGACAGTGCACACACCCACACAAGCGTTGCGCACCATACGCTCCACTGGGGCCACAGACCTTGCAGCAGCACTTGCTGATATCCCATGACCAGACCCGTCATCGGGTTGAGCCATAGCACCCAGCGCCAGGCTTGGGGAAAGAGCTGAATGGGAAACAGAATGGGTGACAGATAGATGCCCACGGAGAGCAGAAAGCCCACCAGCTGCGCAACGTCTCGCAGCGCCGCAGCCAGTATGGCCAGTGCGTAACCCAGCACCATGCACAACAGCATTTGCAGCAGCAGCAAAGGCAGCAGAGCCAGGATGGCTGGCTTCAGCCCATGCGCAGGAATGTAGGCCACCGCTACCAGCAGCAGCAACGGGCCATAAATAGAGAAGCTGGCCAACACTGAGCGTGACGTAAACAGCACAGGTGGCAGAGGGTTCTTGTGCAACAGGCTGCCAGCGTCGATCAAGCTGGTCATGCCGCGCTGTACGGCATCGCAAAACGCCATCCACGGCAAGGCGCCAACTACCAGATACGCGCCAACGGCCCTTGTAGGGGCCTGCTCGCCCAGGCGCATGCCAAACACCACATCAAACACTAGGTAGTACGCAGCCACAGTGAGCAGTGGCTGCAGATAGGGCCAGACAATGCCCAGTGCCGTACCGGAGTGGCGTGAAGCCACCTCCCGGCGCGTGAGCACCCACACCAATGTGCGCGCACGCCACAGCGCGCGCGCTTCGCTCCAGAGAATATTCATCAGAAGAAGGTTGCAGGCGGACAGCCGCCCACCGTGGCTCGTCTGGCCTTGGCTTCAGGCGATTAGGCCTTGGGCAACTGGCCGCCCGCTACCCATATTACTTGGCTGGCACCGGGATGCTAGCTCCTTTGGCGTAGCCTGCCGCAAAGTCTTCAATGGCCTTGGCATTGGGCTCCACACCGTCTTGCAGCTTTTGTGCTGCCTTCACGCGAGCATCTTGCGTGACGCTGGCGCGCACTTCCTTGAGCAACTCATCTTTCACCTCGTCGAAGGAGCGATTGCTTGGCGGCTTGCGGTCTTCCAACTGGATGATGTGGTATCCAAACTGGGTTTCCACCACACCACTGAGGTCGCCTTTTTTCTTGAGATCAAAGACAGCTTCATCAAAGGCGGGCACCATCCGGCCCTTTGGGAACAAACCCAGATCGCCGCCACGAGCTGCACTGCCCTTGTCGGTGGAGTGCTCTTCTGCAAGCTTGGCGAAATCCCCACCCTTCTTGATGTCCGCAAGCAATTTTTCGGCTTTGGCACGCGATTCCGGGGTGACCCCTCCAATGAGAATGTGCCGCGCTTGTACCTGCTCGCCCACCTGGAAGCGTTCAGGCTTCGCACGGTAAATGCTGCGAGCCATTTCAAGGGCGGCAGCATCGCTGGGTGCCGCCTGCTGATCAATGCGCGCCAGCATCATGTCAGACAGAACCTTGTCGCGCGCCAGTTGCAGCATGGCAACCACCTGCGGGTCCTTGTCCAGTCCTTCCTTCAAGGCCTGCTGGCCCAGGGCACGGCGCACATACATATTCATGGCCACTTGGCTCACGCTCTGCTTGTTGCCCAGCACCATAGGGCGCATTTCCGCGGGCATGCGCATCAGTGCATCTGCCTCCAGATCAACGCTGGTGATGGCAAATTTCCCGCCCTGAGTCAAGGGCAAAGGGCCCGCTGCCTGGGCCATCGAACCACAGGCGAGCAAAGCAGCAGCCAAGGTAATACCGCGCAGCGGCGAGATGCAAGTTGTAGTCAGAAGCTTCATGGATAAAAAGGAGATATGAAATGAAAAAAAGGCGGGGAATCCCCCGCCTTTTTTGGATCGCGTTGCCGCGATTAAGTGCCCACGAATTACTTCGTGTAGCGGTGTGGCCAAGAGATACCGTAGGTACCCGACACGCCAACACCAGCTTGTGGGTTGGTCAGCTTGATGAAGGAGTTACCCAGCAGTGGCAGACCTTGAGCAGCGTTGGTCGTGTCGATCACGCCCCAGCCGTTCGTGTAGATGCCGGAAGTGATGGTGCTACGAGCAACCGAAGCGCCCAACACGGAGTTGCCCGTGTCAGAGAAGGCCAGCACGCTGACTTCGCCGCAGAATGCAACGGAGCTGGCGGTACCAGGCGAGAACACTGGACCTGCAGTAGCAGAGGTTTCTTCACGGTCGAAGAACTTCTGGCCATCAGCGTACACGCAGATGTTGCCGTTGGTGTCCACAGTGGTGTTACCACCGGTCTTGTAAGTACCGCCACCGGTCAGGTAAGCGCCGCTCACTGCAGGGTAGAACCACTCACCAGCTTGCGTACCGGAGTTGTTCAGGTCAGTGAACAGACGGTACTTAGCGTTGGAAGACGTTGGGCCGGTAGCGCCGCTCGTGCCGGTCACAGCTGCGTAGTTGGCAGCCACGTTGTAACGACGTGCGGGCATGGAGAACACCCAGTCGGTCTTCGCGGTGATCGATGCGTCCAGAGCGTACTGGTTGGTCACCGACTTCACAGCCAGGGCCGTCAGCAGGTTCGTGGCTTGTGCCAGGGTGGTAGCAGTGCCAGCCGCGCCGAAGAAAGGCGTAGACAGGTCAGGTGCGTCGTAGTTCAGCATGGGCAGCGTAGCGGTAGCGACAGCAGTACCCGTTGCATCAAACACGTTCAGAGCACGGAACAGCGGGTCAGCCGTCACGCCGTCTGCGCCGTTGGCGTTCAGCGTAACCAGGGCATTGCCCAGCTGCGCGAAGTGACGGAAGTTGGCCACGCCATTCACACCACCAGCACCAACGGTAGCAGCGATAGCAGTTGCAGCACCCGAGAACACGGTGGTTTGTGGCACATTGATGATGTACCAGTCACCCATCAGGCCGCCGGTGGGGCTGTCCAGACCAGCTGCAGTGATTTGTGCTTCAGTGGTGTAGTCAGCGATAGCAGCTGCGTTCAGAGTCGAACGAGCGGTAGAGCCAGCAACGGAGCAAGGAGCCACGCCAGACACGTGCTTGGTAGCAGTGTACAGAGGGGAGCGATTAGGACCAGCAGCATTCAGGGCACCGTTGGTGTCGAAAGCCTTCAGAGCCGTGATGTCAGCCACGTTGAACACTTCCACGTAACCTTCGCGAGTCAGTGCAGTGCGCTGAGCTTCCGTCAGGTAGCCAGGCAGGCGGCTGGTGGAGTTGTTGAAGGACTGGGTGGTCAGCGCGGGCACCGTGCAGGTGTTGTCTGCGGTGGTGATTTGGGCCAGGCCATTGGCATCAGCCGTCACAGCAGCCGTCCACACGTCGCCAGGCGACAGGAAAACCTGGAAGTCCAGCAGGTCGTCAGAGTTGGAAGCGGAGCGGAAACGCACCTTGGCGACCTTACCGTTGGTTTGGTCGGTGTTGGTGATGTGCAGAACGGTCATGTTGCCGTTTTGCGCATTGAAGTAAGGCACCACCAGAGCGTGGCCCACACCACCAGCCGTCACTGCCAGAGCAGTCGCCGTTGGCTTGGCAATAATCTTGCCAGCATAGGTAGTCGCAGTTTGAGGACCAGCATCGGTGCCAACAACCACGTCAGCCGACGCGACACCCGCGAAGCCCAGGCCACCAATCATGGCAGCAATGCTCAGGGCCATCACATTTTTTTTCATACAAGAACTCCAGTTAAAAAGTTGGTAAGCGCAACTACCACGATTGATTACGCTAGAGAATCGTAGCACAGCGCTCTTGGGAACTACACTTGATTACGCGGGCCTGCTGGTGTTTGTTGACCAAATACAACAGTCTCGAATAACCAAAACCTCATCCCCTGGCCTGCAAGGGAGCTGCCTCAACCCTTACAGATCTTGGTAGCGCCACCACTGGCCGTCTTCCAACAGCCAAGTCTCACTCAGGTGGGTTGCAATGGTACCCAAATTCATGCCCACCAGAGCAGGTGCGGCACTGATTTTGATGCGCACCGTGCATTTTTCTGGCTCACAAGTGACATTGATAGGCTCTGCACCTTGCAAGGATGCGCCTTCACCGAACTGCGCACGAAACTGCTCGGCAGTATGCAGCTTGCGGTAAGCGGGTGTGGACAGCGAATAGGCCTTGGCGTAATCACCGGCAATGCGCGCCTTCCAGTATTCGGTGGCGCGCTTCTCCACCACCTTCTCTGGCGGAGCCGCCAAAGTAGCGCAACCAGCCAACGCCATGGCAGCCACTGTGGCCAGCGCGGGCATCCAGAGAGGTTGGCGCTGGCGAATCCACGAAAGAGTCTTCATCTTGATGGTTTCCTTCTATTAACAATCTACGTTTGATTGATTACTAACACTAACTACCACGCGAGTTACTGCGGACTGACGGACTGCACTGCCGGAGCAGGGCGCGCCTTGGCTCCATCGCGCATTTCAATGATGTTCAGCCCTCGCAGGCGATCACGTAAGTCTTCACTCACTTCGCGTATTTCGGGGTCGGTGCGGACCACCCGGGGGCTCAAAACCACCAACAGCTCGGTTCGCTTACCGGTGTTGGTCGTGTTACTGAACAAGTTGCCCAGAAGCGGCACATCCTTGAGCAAAGGAACGCCACTTTTCCCCGCGGAGCGATTGTCTTTGATCAACCCCCCCAAAACAATGGTGTCGCCACTGCGCACGGCCACCTTGCTGCTGATTTGCCGCTGCAGGAAGATCGGCTGATTGTTGGCGCCCGTCAAAGTAGATTGATCGGTCATGCTCTGGTCGATCTGCATGGTCACCAAGTTGCCCGCATTCACCGATGGAGTGACAGCCAGATTGACGCCGGTATCGCGGTACTGGACGGTGCTCGTCGAGACGTTGCTGTTGTTGAGGAAATCAGTGGTGCTTGTCAGCACAGGTACCTGGTCGCCCACCGCCATCATCGCGGTGTGATTGTCCAGTACCATCAACGATGGGTTGGACACCACTTTGAGCAGATCTTGGCTGGCCAGCGCATTCAGGATCACCCGGACCTTGCTGGCCGAATTGATCAACGAGTAAGTGAATCCCGCACCGGCGATGACATTGAGGCTACCGCTGTTGTTTGGGTTTTTGTCATTGGTGGACAGCTGCCCCACCCCGGTGTTGCCCCCCCCGGTTCCGCCGCTGAAGGCCCATTGCAGACCATATTGCAGCGTGTCATTCAACGTGACTTCGATGATCGACGCGTCGATGAGCACCTGGGTGGGCGGCTGGTCCAGCCGCTTCAGGGTGGATTCGATCTTCTGGAACTCGGCGCGCGTGCTCCACACCAGGATGGAGTTGTTGAGCTCGTCCGCCATGACGCGAACCCCGCCCACATTGGCTGCCACCATGCCCTGGGATGTGGTGTTTGCTGTTTGGCTATTGCGGTTCTGGAAGGAGTTGGTATTACCAAAGGCGCTAGAGCCACTCATGGTCGAGCCGGTGCGGTTCGTCGTGGCGTAGCCGGTATTGCCGGAGTTGCCCCAGGCGCTATTGCCGAATGCAGAGCCTGTGCCGCCAAAGGGCGATTGCACTTGTGACGTACCCGCCGCCCCACCCAGACCCGGAGCTACGCCGCTGTTGGCTGTGGCCGTGTTGGTCTGGCTGGAACCAAAGATGCCGGACAGCACACTGGCCAGATGCTTGGCATTGCCATTCTGGACACGGTAGATGAACAATTGCGCTTCGGCACCGTTGTCGCTGGGTTGGTCGAGCTTTTCGATCCATCTGCGCGCCTCTTCCAGGTAAGCAGCGCGAGGTGTCACCACCAAGATGCTATTGAGCCGCTCCACCGGCATGACTCGCAGGGCTCCAAACAGCGGGTTGCCCTCGCCCAGCATGGCAGCCGCTGCGGACGCGCCCGAAGCCGCAGATGCTGCGCCTGCCGTGGTTGCCAGGGAGGAACCGCTGGGAGCGCCCGCCGGCGCCTGGGCCGAACCACTGACCAGCCGCAAGGCCGCCTCGACCTCCTTGATGGTGGCGTACTTCAGCGGAAAGAGCCCCACGGACATGCCTTTGAGCAGGTCCACATCAAACGTATTGACGAGATCCAGCCAACCCTCCGCCTGACTGCGGGTGCCGGCAAGCACCAGCAGATTGCGCACATTGTCCACACGAACGATGGCGTCGGCGGGTGCCAGCGGCCGGAGAATAGTAGCCATCTCCCCCGCACCAATGAAGCGCAGCGGAACTACGATGGCTCCATACCCTGGAGGCAGGGGTGCGCCGCTACCGCCCGCGAACTGGCGTACGGCGCTACCGATGCTCTTGAGTGCATCGGCTTTGCCGACGTGGTACGTGCCCCGTACGTCCCGCACCATGGCAAGCCCATTGGCCTGCAATGCGCTTTCCAGCAAAAATACAGCCTGGTCTGGCTGGATGGGGGTGCGCGTGGACAGGGTGACAGTTCCGGCAAGCGGCGGGTGCAGCACGTAAGGAATTTTGAGGATGTCCCCCAAAATCGTTCGAGCCACCTCGGCAACGGGCGCTTCCTCAAAATTGAACGAGAGCGGAGCCCCTTCAATAGGTGAAACCGGCCGCGCGGGCGCCAACACCTGATCGTTGCCCTGAATGTAGCGGGGTTGCGCAGTGTTGGGCGACGGACTGGCAGAGGAAGGAGCAACCTCCGCACCGGGCGCGTCTGGCGCAGCGACCGCACCTCGCGGAGCGGTAGGGGCCAGGGTGCGCGCAGCAGGCGGCTGGGCAGCCTCTACAGAAGCGGGCTGCACATCCTGAGCTAGTGCCGCCTGAGCAGCCGCAAGGGCAATGGCGGTCAGTACAAATCGGGTGGAAGTCATAGAGTTACACAAGCCCTTGTGGGGTGAAGTTGGACACGGCGCGGGGCGAGCAGTTTGTGTTATTGCGGTGCGCTACCGCCAAAGACGGGCACCAGCGGACGCCCGGTTGGACGCGCCGTCGGTTGCGGAACAGGCGTACCGTTGTTAGCGGGTGATGGCGGCAAATTCTGCGCCGCAGCCGGCCGAGGAGCGACCGGCGGGGCAGCCGTGCCCGCACTGGGGGGCAAACCGGTGTACGTGGTCAATGCTGCACGCGGCAGCTGGAGCACTCGACTCTGCCCGCCCTGCGTAAAGGTAACACTGCGGTCTTGAATGGCCGAAAGCGCCCAGCCTTCGACCACCTCGCGCAACCTGACGCGCCTGTGCTTGCCCGCAATCTGGATGATGGCACCTCCATCGCCATCCCCCATAAAGAGCCCTGAGAGCTGCGCAGTGCTGAGATTGTCAGTTGGCGCTTTTTCCTCCGGCGGCGGGGGCGGAGGCGGAGGACGCCGCGTGGGCGAGAAAACAGGCCGATCCAGCATGGCAATGAACTGGGAGGTATCGGTCGGCACCGCACGCGGCAGCGCCGGCACCATTGATGGATAGTCCGCTGTCTGCGGGGCCGGCGCTTGCCAGCGAATGTTGCGCAGGTGCCCCGATGAATCAATCCAAAGCCTCGCCAACACCAATGCCAATGCGGCATTGACGAACAACAGAACATGCAGCGAGTATTTCTTCATGGCCGCTCTCTCAGCACGCTCAGAGTGAATTGCGCCGACAGGCGCGGAGGCAATTTGGGGTTGATGTTTGCCAGCCCTCCCAATACCTGTACATCCAATTCATTGATCACAATGACCGGCTGCTGAGCACCAAGCACTGCCAATGCGCTTTGCAAACCCAGCAATTCACCCTCTGCACGCAGGACGAGTGGAATACGGTCAAAACCTTTCTCCTCCTTCGGAGGGAGTACCTGGCTGGTAATGACCTGCAGCCCTGCGGATGAGAACAGGTCACGCACCTTTTGCTGAGCCTGGTTGCCTGTTTGGGTTCCGTCCAAAGCTGCAGGGTACACGTACTGCGCGCGCAACTCGGTTGCTCTTTGGCGTGCGGCTTCGAGTTCGCCCCGTTGCGATTCAAGCCCCAGCAGCCGCGCATACCGGGGTTCAATCTGCGCAAGACGCTCCTTACCCCAGGCGTGTTTGGTCCGCACATACACCGCTCCGCCAATGACAGGGAGCAGTACAACGGCCAGCAGCAGCACGACAAGTGCCGTTCGGCGTACTGCGAGCGTGTTCATGGAGCTCCTTTGCGCTCGGGTTTTGCCGAGGAAGACTTTGCAGGCACTTGGGGCGGACTTCCGCCAAACACGGGCACAAGAGCGCCCGGGGCGGCGGGCGGAGCGGTAGCCGTCGACGCACTTGCAGCGGCGCTTGGTGCGGAGGCAGGCTTAGCCACCGGGGTAGACGGAGCGTTCACAACTCCTGCAGGAGCTGCGGATGTAACGGTTGAAGCAGGCATCGATGCCGTCATGGCCGCAGGTTGAGGTACCAAGGCAACCCCAAACTCTTGCGGGTCAAGCGAAAACTCGATGACGAAGTTTTCCTTGGAGTTCGCGCCCGCAACACGCGTAGTGGGGGTAGGTGCACGAACATCGCGAATACCTGGTTGCTCGCCAAGGATCTGCATGAGTGCAGAGGCATTGGCAGTCAAGCCCGTGATCGTGACCTTCGGCCCCTTGAGCGTGAACCCCTGGAGAGCCGTGTCGTCGGGCAGCACTTTAGTAAGCCGATCAAGCACTCTCATCGGCTCCACACGGCCTGCAAGCAGCTCCGACAATACGTTGAGCTTTTCTACCGACTGCATGAGCACTTCGCGCTCCTTCACCAAAGCAGGCGTGCGGTGCACGACGTCGTCATAAGCACCCACAGCCTCGATAGCACGCGCCCGCAACTGCAAAGTAGGAGTTACAAAAATGGCCGCCATCAAGATCAGCGCAGAGGCCAAAAGACCGTAACGAGCCCATCGCCCTCGCGCGCCCGAAGCAAGCCGAGCTCYTTCGCCGTAACCATTGAAGACGATGGGAGCCCCTGCAGCCAGGTCTACCCAGACCTCCGGAGTCTTGCCCCCCAAGCGCTTAGTTTGCGCCTCAAGATACTGCGCAATCTGCTTACGGGAYGCCAATGCGAGATCCAGAAAGTTCGCCCCACCCGCTGCACCAGGCCGGGTACGATAGCCCCACACAAGGTCCTGCTCAATGAAGGGACTGACCGTACGCACCTGAAGTGCGGCTGCACTTGCGGTGTCAACCTCTCCCATGGCAGGGATTGTCAAGGTGCGGCGCAACAGCAATTCATCGGGCAACTCCACTGCTACGAATGGAGCCTGGATGCCCTTGCCGCTCACKCCGCGACGCGAGCCCCCCCTCCACAGCGACTCACCTCCATCTTGCTGGAGCAGAACCACAGAAGCATCCGGAGTGAGCCACGAAAACGGCGGTGAGCCCTGCATGTCCGACCACGCCTGTCGGACGCTACGCCCCAAGGCGCTCAGGTCAAGCCCCAGAAAACGGGCGTCGGTTTGAATGGTTGGCATTTAGTAGATGAATCGGGGGGCTTACGATTTACGGGGCTCAAGGCGCACAGCAGTCCGGAAGGTGTGCCAAGGCGCGCCATTAGGTGTGCGGGCATTGAGGTCAACGCTGCGCGAGACGCGCACGTACCCCCCATCGGCCAAGGGCACGCGAGCCTGGACTCGAACGCGGCGGGATACAGATGCATCCAGCAGACTACCATCTAATGCCGTGGTGTCGACGCCGGTTTGGCCCGCATCTCGGGCCATTGCAATCTGCGCAGCAGCTGCTGTGTTGCCGCCAGCCAGAACCGCAAGCACCTCGACGGGTGCCGCCAGTGGGTTCACACGCCCCGAACCCTGCAAGTCTGCGGTCAAAACGCCTTCCAGTTTAGCATAGAGGTCGTAGTCAACACCGGGTACTCGCAGTAGGTCCTCTTCTGCCTCAAAGCGCTGGGGGCCGCCTCTGGGGTCTCGGCGCATGCGCGTCTGGACTATGGCCTGGGCTGTTGCCTGCGCTGCTTCAGCAGGGAGCCCGCCAGCTACAGACAGGAGTCGCTCCAGCAGCGGCAACCCCGCCATATTGATATCGATGAGCCCGTTCAGAGGCATCGACTGTACCTGCATGGTGACGTTACGGTATGCAATCTCGGTCAAGGTAGCCTTCGTCAGGGGCTGATTGTTTGCAACGAGCGCCTGCAAGGCCATCTGAATGGCACCGTCACCCAGTGCTTGCGCCTCCACTTGCTGCCGAGCTTGCACGATGGCTCGGCTTTCTGTTCGGACGGTACGCATGGTCCCCGTCGCAATAATGCTCAAGGCCGCAACGATCCACAGCACCGCCAACAATGCCATGCCACGCTGGCTACGCACAGGCAGATTCACGCTATCTCGAGCCATGTTCAGGTACCTCCAAACACAGGCCCGCTCGTCCTAGGATCGCTACCCGGCAAAACCCTCAACGGCACGACAATTTCTGGCCAGGGACCAGAATTCGTCCGCACTGAAATCGCGACCCGATCAGGCAATCGGTCGGTTATCGTCCATGGGGCAGACCAATCAGGAGGCTCGACGGCGGCATCCTCGTACTGAAACGTCAGCCCCGTCACCCCGGCAAGAAGCGGCGTACTCTCTCCCGAGGCCCAATCAGGCAGCACAGCTGCACCCTCCCAAGGCATGTACTGCAACAATAGGATCCCAGCATCTGTTAACTCGAGTCGGAAGTGGTACCGGCCACCAGCTCCATAGCGGGCGGGCATGACGCCAACCCAACTCATGGACGACACCGAGCCACTGAAAAAATAAGGACTTGCACCATTAGCCACAGGGGTGCCGATCTTTTGTGCAGAAACTCGTCCTAATATCGAACGCAGAAAACCACTGACGGTGCGCAAATCATCCACGCGCTGCAGGCGAACATCCACCCGCTCCTCCGTTTGTGATGCCGTGCGCAAGGCAGACGCCATAGCCACCATCACGAGCGAAAGCAACGTCATGACGACCAAGAGCTCCACCAAAGTAAAGCCTCGCTCTTCGGATCGACGAGTTATAAAACTCTGTATCACGGGCGGACCTGTACTGGGGGCTTGCGCTCAGGACGCAAAGTGGTGAGATCAAAACTGCGCGGACGCCGGTCCTCTGACCAGGTAATTGAAATACTCACCTCATGCAGCGCCGGAATGTTGGGGCCCGACAGCCCAGTGGCATAAGGTACGGACTGGATCTGCCAAAGGTAACCGGCCGATTCGCCCGATTGTTGCCACCCGCCCTCGGGCACGGTATCGCGCAACGACAACAGTGATTGGGCAAGGACGACTGCACGCTGGTAGCGTTCTATGTCCCCAGCACTGCGAACACTGCCACCCATAACTCGGTAGAGCAAGCCCAGCGACATGGCCATGATGGCAAACGCGACCAACAATTCGAGCAACGTGAGACCACGTTGCCTCTTGGATGCCCTCATGGCAGCAATGCTTCCTGCGTGGCTCTTCCGGATAACCAGTCCACACGCAAGCGCGTTCCAGAGCCAGGAAAGCGCAGGATTTCTATGCTGCCGCCAGTGGCACCACCGGACGGAAGAAACCGGATAGACACCAGCCCCTGAGGGCCAATCTCGCGGTCGGCCACGACTGCACGCAACTGCAGCGGCTCAGGCAAAGCCTTGACTTCCATACCTTCGACGCCATAGCGGCGTCGAGCCAAGTCTGCCGTGAAGCGGACCTCACGGCCCTCACTGACAGCCGTGGCGCGGGCCGAGCGCAACTGATTGAACATAGAGCGTACGGCATCACGGTACTGCGATGCCTCTCGCATGCGCTCATAGGCCACAGGCACCAACCCGATGACGAGTGCCATGATGCCAAACACTACAAGCAACTCAACCAGCGTAAAGCCGCGTTCACGCCGCACGGTGAATCCAACCGAGGAGATGCACTCAGGGCGTGTTGCGAATGTCGGCGTTCTCACCCTCACCGCCGGATGCCCCATCGGCCCCCAACGAGAGAATTTCTATGCCGCCATTCGGGCCAGGGTTTGCGTATTTGTAAGGACGCCCCCAAGGATCGGAGGGAACCCCCCCCTTGAGGTAAKGGCCGGACCAACCATTGACAGATCCAGGACGCTTGACCAGAGCATCCAAGCCTTCTTCCGTGGTTGGATAGCGCCCCACATCGAGCTTGAAAAGCTCCAGCGATTTGTCCAGATCGGCGATCTGCACGCCCGCTGTCTTGGACTTGGCCCCACCCAGTTGCCCTAGAACACGGGGCCCCACCAGGCCTGCCAGCAGCGTCAGGATTGCCAGCACCACCAGCAACTCAATCAGCGTGAAGCCTCGCGAACGCCGGGCCGCAAACACGGTGCCGCGAGCGCGGCCAACACTTGTACTCACCATGAGAGAGGAATCCTTGGACAAACAAAAATTATATGGCGAGGTCATTGATGGACAGAATTCCGAGCAAGATGGAAACAATAATGGCCGCGATCAGCACGCCAAGCACCAGAATGAGCACTGGCTCGACGAGCGTCAACAGGCGTTTGATGCCAGTTTCGACCTCCCGGTTCAATATATTCGACAGTTCCAGCATCATGGGTCCAATGCGCCCCGTCTCCTCACCTACACGAATGAGGTTGATGGCCAACGGCGCAAAAATGCCAGTGGCCGTGATGGCCTGCACGACTTTCCCCCCCTCTTTGACGATAGGCGCCACTCGCCCAAGCGCTTGCTGAAGCACAGTGTTGCCCACGGTTTCTGTGGCGATGTGAAGCGCCGTTAGCATTGGTACGCCGTTACCGAGCAGCGTCCCAAGGGAACGAGAGAACAGAGTCAGTTGGTATTTGAGTGCAAGGGGCCCCATGAGTGGCAAGCGCAAAACCAACGTTTGCCACCAACGGCGACCTGCAGGTGACTTGAGCCAGCGTAGTGCCACTCCCCCCACACCCGCAAACACGAGTCCCATCACCAGACCATACTGGGTAAACGCATGCCCCAACCCCATCACGAGACGCGTAGGCACCGGCAGCGCATCGCCCATATCAGTGAACAACTTCTCAAACTGCGGTACCACGAAACCAAGCATGGCGATCAGCGACAGTACAGCCACTCCCAGCAGGATGGCTGGATAAATAGTCGCCGAAATAACACTCTCCCTCAATGCGCGCTGACGTTCCATATGCTCAACCAGGCGATCGAGCACTGCAGACATCTGGCCACTGGCTTCGCCAGACCGGATCATGTTGATATAAAAATCGCCAAACAGGTCTCTGTGGGCCGCCAATGCACGACTGAGCGGCGTACCGCCTTTGACTGCGTCAAGAATGCCCTGCACCAGAGTGGCGACACTCGGCTTGTGGCTCATGTCGATGAGCACTCGCAAAGCGTTGTCGAGCGCCAATCCCGCGCGCAGCATGATGGCCAATTCAGATGTAAGAGCCAAAACATCTGGCGAAGTAACAGGCCCCCTGGCCTGGCGTCCCTTGGGGCGCGCAAAGCCTCCATAGGAATGGGCCTGACCGGAGGCATCAGACAGAGACGCCGCTGCACTGGCATCACCGATATGCAGTGGCGTCATGCCTTGATCGCGCAATTGCTTGAGCACCTGGGCAGGAGTGGACGCGGTCAGGCGCCCTTCTTCGACTTTGCCCGCACTGTTGGCGGCTCGCCATGCGAACTCAGGCATCAGACTGGTCCTGCGTCACCCGAGCCAACTCATCGAGTGTGGTGTAGCCTGCAGCAACCTTTCGCAGGCCATCCTCATACAGGCTGAGCATGCCACTTTGGGCTGCAATCGAGTTAAGTACATTGGCATCACGCCCTTCGATGATGGCTCGACGCATGGGTTCATCGATCAGGAGCAGCTCATGAATGCCCGTGCGCCCCCGGTAGCCCGATTGACGACACTGCTCACAGCCAACCGCCCTGTACACAAGTTTTCCAGGGGCGCAAAAGCGCGACAACCCGGTACTCTCGCGCACCTCAGCGCCCGGCTCGTACGCCTCTTTGCAATGCTCGCAAAGTGTGCGGACCAGGCGCTGGGCCAAAACACCGTTGACAGCGGAGGTGATTAAATAGGGCTCTACACCCATATCTTGCATACGAATCACCGCACCAGCGGCGGTGTTGGTGTGCAGCGTGGACAGCACCAAATGGCCCGTCAGGGCGGACTGCACGGCAATTTGCGCTGTTTCCCCGTCACGCATTTCACCGATCATGATGATGTCCGGATCCTGACGGAGTATGGAGCGCAGCGCATTTGCAAATGTCAAATTGATCTGCGAGTGGACCTGGATCTGGTTGATGCCTTCGAGCTGGTACTCCACCGGATCTTCGACGGTAATGATTTTCTGCTCACTGGCGTCAATTTTGGCCAAGGCTGCATACAGGGTGGTGGTCTTGCCTGAGCCGGTAGGGCCAGTGACCAGCAAAATGCCGTGTGGGCGAGCCAGCAAATGGTTGAAGCGCACCAACGTGTCTTTCTCGAAACCCATCTTTTCGAGTTCCAGCCGCACACTGGCCCGGTCAAGGACCCGCATAACCACACTTTCGCCGTGAACCGTCGGGACGGTAGACACGCGCAAATCCAGTTCACGGCCCTTCACACGTGTCTTGATACGGCCATCCTGCGGCAAACGGCGCTCGGCAATGTCGAGGTGCGCCAGGAGTTTAACGCGCGAATTGACAGCTGCAGACAGGCGTGGGGGTACCAGTTCACCGGGGTGGATCACACCGTCAACGCGATAGCGAACATGCAAACCATCATCGAATGGCTCCAAGTGAATATCAGAGGCACGCAAGTCAATCACGCGACCGATAATGGTATTGACCAAGCGGATGACAGGGGCCTCGCTGGCGAGATCCTTGAGATGCTCGACAAAGTCACCACCATCCAGTCCGTCGCCAAAGCCGTCGTCAGCATCCTCGGGTTCTTCAACCGGTTCGACAAGCGCTCTTTCAATATCGCTTTCGAGAGCGAGGTGAGGCCGAATCGCAAGGCCTGTAGCAAGGTGGAGCGCCTTGACCAAAAACGCGTCTTGCGGCACAGACATGGCGACGTGCAAGACACCATCCTCCAGGCGCAGCGGATAAATGGCATGGGCCTGAAGAAACTCAGGCAGCAACCCTTCAACCTCCGGCACGAGGTCAGGAAAACCTTCCGCCTGCACCAATGGAACACCCAGCTGCACGGACAAGACGCCGGCCACATCACCATCGGAAACCAGTCCCAGCCTAACCAGCACACGTCCGAGCATGCCGCCCATTTCCTGCTGGGCAGATAGCGCGCGCTCCAGGTCACGCGACGAGAGTTTCCCGGCCTGAACGAGAAGTTCGCCAATCCGGGGGCGCGAGTCGATGACCTCGCCGGCCGGCTCGACCAAAAGTGTATTTGTCGTCATGAAAAATGTTGATATAGCCCCCCGACATGAGGCCAAAACGATGGGCGTGCAAGAGCCCCCATCCGACAGAGGCGTTGGCAGGAGTGTAGCTGCGGCCAAGTCCAGCACCCACCCCTGCAGAATGCGTTCCCGAGCCAGGATGGGCAGTGGAAGCACAGATCCGGCGCAAGCGCTACAAATTAGATAGCTTTGCACCATGAAACACTGACGCAAAGCCCACTTTCGCCCGACCGTTGCGCAATCAGTTAAGCAGTGCACAAGTGCCAGTGCTTTACATTCGTCGGCACTTGGTAATCCGATCCAGGCATGCAAATATGAGTCCTTTTAATCCAGCCAGTCGCACGACGGCGCTTTCCACCATCCTCGCTGCGTGCTGCGTGCTCGTTGCAGGCGCTGCAGGAGTACACCTGCTGTACAACCACACGAAAAACAACTTGCACAGCAAAGCGCCAATGCTGCTCGCACCCATGATTGGCGCCATCGATACGTGCATTGCTGCGCCTACAGACACCACCCAGGAGCCCCACACGGGGGATCTAGCACGCAGTTGCATGGGCCCACGAGGCTCAGCAGCGGCATTGGTGGAATCAACGCTTTCCACGCTGCGCCCCTCGTCCAGCGCACAGAACGCGTATCCACTGGGTTACACACTGCCAGTACCTTTGCTACAACTGTTTCGCAAGGACATCCATGGCGGTTGGGAAATTGATAGCCCCATGGTTGATCGCTTGGTGCGAACGATCCGTGATACCGACCGGCCTTTGATCCTGTACCTGTTTTCGACACACTTCTCTACAAACGCCTCACTGGAAAAGGCGCTGGCCCAGGATGCTGGCAACCTTGCGCAAACACGTGACGGCCCCCTCGTACAAAGCAGTTACTACGGTGCGCCTATCCATAACTGGACTTTTGCAACCCCTCACACGGAGCTGACCAAGCGCCGCGTTCAAGCTGCACGCGCAATGTTGGATGCGGTGTGTCGATTACCCGCACACGACATCGCCAAAATTCGTGGAGTCACTCTTCTAGGCGAACTGCATCACCTGTTTCCTGATTTTGAAAGTGGCATGGGATTCACCCTCCCCTACCGCGTTACCGATTACAGCCCGCAATCCATTGCTGCATTTCGTACATTCCTGCGCGACGAGTTTCAAAGCGTTGGAAAGCTCAACCGAGCGGTGGGGGCCGATTACGCCTCTTTTGACGAAGTAATACCTCCTTCCAAAGACATTCGCGTTGAACCACTGCAGCGATACACCGAGCACATCGATTCTTTTGCGCAAGGAACCCTGCCCATTTCCGGATGGGCCTATGTCTCGCGCACCGAAGGATCGGGACCGGCTTGGGTGCATGTGTTTCGCAACGGCGTGTTCGTGGGCAAAACGCCGGTGGACAAGGGGCGACAGGATGTACTGAAAGCAAAGCCAGAGTTTGGCAACGCCGACACCGGCTGGCGACTGGACATGGATTTCCGACGCCTGCCTGCCGGCATACATCGCATCGACGTATTCCTGGAGCAGACCCCGGGACGCCTCACACCTCTCGGCACGCGGCGCATTGCCATCATGGACAGGGCGCAAACACCTCCCAAGCAGCTACCTCAACAACCACTTCCACCCAGTACGACCGCCATACCGTCACCCCCTGCGAGCATCGACATGCCTGTTGATGAATCCTCTTACTACTACAACCCCTTGGTACCGTTGTGGCACCAGTTCAGAGGACAGCAGGTGGTGGACTACCTTCGGTTCTTTAACGATGTAGTTCATGAGTCATGTCTTAGTAACGTACCTCACTACACACACCAGATCGTTCCTTTCGCGAATCCTAGTTGGGATGCTCACAAGTTCGCCATTGATGCGTCGCTGCGCGAGCAACAAGGAATACGCCTCGGGGTAAGCCTGTACGGAGATGCGAGTTACGGGCAGGCGTTTGGACAGTGGTACAAGGCCACGGGACACCGGGGTTACGGAGTCACGGAATTTCACCCACTCAAGGCCATGAATACGCCGACGCTTCAGCGCACACTGGACCAGCATGCTGCCAGGGGGGCTGAATTCTTGTCTTTTTTCATGGAGCCCCGCTGGGAGGGCAAGCTTGTGGCACGAGGCCACAACATCTTTTCGTTCGACCCAGACAACCCCCAGTTCGGATCTGACGCACTCTACGAGTCAATGCGGCAGGCACTGAGCCAAGGTACTACCAATCCACCGCGCCAATAGAGATTTGGTACCCAGCGTCAGGGGAATACCTCGGCATGAGACAGCTTGACCCCTTGAGCGTCTTTGACGGACAGGCGCGGCTCTGCGGTCAACCGCCAATCGATGGCCAGAACTGGATCGTTCCAGGCTATGCACCTCTCATGTGCGGGCGCATAGTAGTCCGTGGTCTTGTACAGAAATTCGGCCGTTTCGCTGAGCACGACAAAACCGTGTGCAAATCCTGGAGGGACCCACAGCTGATGATGATTGTCCGCACTGAGTTCAGCTCCCACCCATTGACCGAAGGTGGGTGAACTGCGGCGGATATCAACAGCCACATCAAAGACCGAACCGCTGACTACACGGACCAACTTCCCTTGAGGCTGCTGGATCTGGTAGTGCAACCCCCGCAGCACCCCTTGGACGCTGCGGCTGTGGTTGTCTTGGACGAACTGGTGGGATGTGCCTGTCGCCTCGTTGAAAACCCGTTGATTGAAGCTCTCATAGAAGAACCCCCTCGCGTCTCCAAATACCTGGGGCTCGATCAGTACAACATCAGGAATAGCCAACCGTGTAGCTTGCATGAACAGCGCCTATCAATAAATCTTGTCTTTGAGCAGGCGCATCAAGTACTGACCATACCCACTTTTGACCAACGGCTGAGATAGACGCTCCAACTGCGCACTATCAATCCATTGTGAACGCCAGGCGATTTCTTCGGGGCACGCAATCTTCAGCCCCTGGCGGTGTTCCAGCGTGGCGATGAACTGGCCCGCCTCCAGGAGACTTTCATGCGTACCTGTATCGAGCCACGCATAACCCCGCCCCATGATCTCTACGCTCAACTGCCCTTGCTCCAGATACAGACGGTTCAAGTCAGTGATCTCCAGCTCTCCACGCGGCGAGGGCTGAAGTTTCTTGGCCATCTCAACCACCTGGTCGTCGTAAAAGTAAAGGCCTGTGACCGCATAGCTGCTCTTGGGTTGTGCTGGTTTTTCCTCCAGAGAAAGCACTTTGCCCCGGGAATCGAACTCAGCCACGCCATAGCGCTCAGGGTCCTGCACATGGTAGGCAAAAACACTGGCCCCCACTTCTCGCTGCCGGGCGTTGTTCAGCAGCTCGTGGAAGTCGTGGCCGTAGAAGATGTTGTCGCCCAGCACCAGCGCACTGGGAGCACCGGCCAGGAAAGCCTCTCCGATGATGAATGCCTGCGCCAGGCCATCCGGACTGGGCTGCACGGCATATTGCAGGTTCAGGCCCCATTGGCTGCCGTCGCCCAGCAGTTGCTCAAACCGCGGCGTGTCCTGCGGCGTGCTGATGACCAGGATGTCGCGGATGCCCGCGAGCATCAGGGTGCTCAGCGGGTAGTAGATCATGGGCTTGTCGTACACCGGCAGCAGTTGCTTGCTGATGGCCAAGGTGGCCGGATGCAGCCGAGTACCGGAGCCTCCGGCAAGGATGATGCCTTTGCGTTGCGTCATGTGAGGGTGCCGATCAGAGGATTTCAGCCAGCATGCGCGCCACGCCCGCTTGCCAGTGGGGCATCTGCAGGCCGAAGGTGGCTTGCAGCTTGCCGGTATGAAGGCGCGAGTTGTGCGGGCGCACGGCAGGAGTGGGAAATGCGCTCGAAGGGACGGGAGCGACTTCTTTTGCTTTGATTTGGATAGCAGGTTGCGCAAGCTGCGCCTGCGCGATCACGAACTTTGCGTACTCGTTCCAGTTCGTTTCTCCGGCTGCGACACAGTGGTACAGACCCGCATCCTGAGGGCGCTGCAGCAAGTGACTCAGGGCATGTGCCGTCACGTCGGCCAGAAGATCGGCACCCGTGGGCGCTCCCCACTGGTCGTCGATCACAGTCAGGCGCTCACGTTCCTGCGCCAGGCGCAGCATGGTCTTGGCGAAGTTGCCACCACGCGCCGCATAGACCCAGCTGGTGCGCAGGATCAGGTGCTTTGCACAAGCCTCTGCAATGAGCTGCTCGCCTTCGAGCTTGGTGCGACCGTACACACTCAAGGGAGCGGGTGTGTCAGTTTCGAGCCAGGGGCGGCTGCCGCTGCCGTCGAAGACGTAGTCGGTGCTGTAGTGCACCAGCCAAGCACCCAGCTTCGCCGCCTCCTGGGCAATGGCGCCC
>NZ_JBGFFF010000010.1:0-63114 GCF_056175785.1 Acidovorax sp. LjRoot204 | reverse complement strand
AGGCCAGGGCGCGCTGGGCATCGAGGTGCGCAGCGACCGGCAAGACCTGATCGACGCGCTGGCACCGCTGGCTCACCAGACCACCTGGCTGACCGTGGCGGCCGAGCGCGCCGTGAGCCGCGCCATGGGGGGCAGCTGCTCGATGCCCTTGGCAGCGCACGGCACCTTCACCCACGGCGTGCTGCAGCTGGACGCCGCCTGGGGCGACCCCGAGGACAAAGCCCCACTGGTGCGCGCCCAGGCCTCTGCCCCGGTCACCACACTGGCGCAGGCGGAAGCACTGGGCGACGCGATTGCGCAGCGCCTGCGTGCTGGGGGTGCGCGCGGCGTCACCCCGGCCTGAGATGGGCACCTCAGCGCCCCGGGTCATCGTCACACGCCCCGCCCGCGAAGCGGCGCATTGGGTGGCGCAACTGGGCGCACACGGCATTGAGGCCGTGGCACTGCCCCTGATTGCGATTGGCCCCTGCACGGACGCTGCCCTGCGACAGGCGCTGGACGCGGCCCGCGCCAACGTCGGCACCTACCGCGCCCTGATGTTTGTCAGTGGCAATGCCGTGGCGCACTTTTTTGAGGCAAATCACCCTGTAGCGCTGGATATTCATGCCCTGGCAGCTACAAAAACAAGAGCATGGGCGCCCGGCCCAGGCACCACCCGCGCGCTGGAGCAGGCGGGCGTGCCGCGCAGCGCCATCGACGGGCCCGCGCCCGACGCACCGCAGTTCGACTCGGAAGCGCTGTGGCGCCAAGTGGCCCCCCAGGTGCGGCCTGGCGACCGCGTGCTGATCGTGCGCGGTCGCTCCGCCACGCCGCAGGGCGCACCCGAATCGCCCCAGGGCAATGGCCGCGAGTGGCTGGCCCAGCAGATCGAGGCGCGGGGCGGTCACGTGGAGTTTGTGGTGGCCTACCAACGCGGCGCGCCCCACTTCACGGCCCAGGAGGTGGCGCTGGCGCAACAGGCGGCGCACGATGGTTCCGTCTGGCTGCTGAGCAGCTCCGAGGCGGTGGCCCACCTGGCCGAGGCCCTGCCCGGCCAATACTGGGGCGCAGCACAGGCGCTGACCACCCACCCGCGCATCGCCGAAGCGGCCCGCGCAGCGGGCTTTGGCACCGTGCGGGAATGCCGTCCGGCGCTGGAAGACGTGGTGGCCTCGATAGAATCGGCCGCATGAGTTCTGCGCCCCCCGACGATCTGCCCTCCACGCCCCCTGCAGCCCCTGTGGCCGCCGCTGTGGGCGCGCCAGCAGTGAGCCCGGCCCCCTCGGCCGCTGCGCCAGCCGCTGCCACCGGCCGCAGTGGCGCCATGACCTTGCTGTTGGGCACCGTGGCGGTGGCCGCATTGGTCAGCAGCGGCCTGCTGTGGCAAAAGCTCAGCGCCATCCAGGAACAACTGGCCCGGCAGTCCGCCGACTCGGGCGCCCTGGCCATCGAAGCCCGCACCATGGCCCGCCAGGCCGAAGAGTTGGTGCGCGACACGGCGGCTCGCCTGTCGGTGGCGGAGGCCCGCGTGAGCGAGGTTGCCCTGCAGCGCAGCCAGCTCGAAGAACTCATGCAAAGCCTGTCGCGTTCGCGCGATGAAAACCTGGTGGTGGACATTGAGTCGGCCATCCGCCTGGCGCAGCAACAGGCCCAGCTCACCGGCAGCCTGGAGCCGCTGGTGGCAGCGCTCAAAAGCGCCAACCAACGCATCGAGCGCTCTGCCCAGCCCCGCCTGGCCCCCGTGCAGCGCGCCATCGGCCGCGACCTGGACCGCCTGACCCGCGCCACCGTGACCGACACCGCCGGCCTCCTGGCCCGCCTGGACGACCTGGTGCGCCAGGTGGACGACCTGCCCGTGCTCAATGCCGTGGCCCAGGCCGCCTCGACCAAGCGCCTGTCCGCCGGCCCCGCAGCCCCTGGCAGTGCCCCCGCCCCCACCGAGGGCCTGGCCTGGTGGCAAGCGGCCCTGCAGCGCAGCTGGGAGGTGGTGCGCGACGAGGCCCGCAGCCTGGTGCGCGTGAGCCGCATCGACCAGCCCGAAGCCATCTTGCTGGCCCCCGAGCAGACCTTCTTCCTGCGCGAAAACCTCAAGTTCAAGCTGCTCAATGCACGCCTGGGCATCCTGGCACGCCAGTTCGAGTCGGCCCGTGCCGACCTGACCGCGGCCACCGCGGCGCTCAACAAGTATTTCGACCCCGCATCGCGCCGCACCCAGAACGTGGCCTCCACCCTGCAGCAGGCCCAGGCCAGCATGAAGGCGGCCGAGCTGCCACGCCTGGACGAAACCCTGTCGGCGCTGGCCACCGCCGCTGCGGGACGTTGACGATATGCGTGCTGCACTTTGGCTTTTGGCGTTGTTTGGCGTGGCGGTGGCGGCTGCGCTGTTYGCGGGCAACAACCAGGGCACSRTCACCSTGTWCTGGCCGCCTTATCGCATCGACCTGTCGCTCAACATGGTGGTGTTGCTGTTGGTGGGCGGTTTTGTCACCGTGTATGCGGCGCTGCGGGCCCTGGCGGCGCTGCTGGCGCTGCCGCACCAGGCACGCCGCTGGCGCGTGCAGCAAAAAGAGYGTGCCATGCACGGCGCACTGCTCGACGCCTTGACCCACATGCTGGGCGGCCGGTTCATCCGTTCGCGCAAGGCCGCTGTGGCCGCGCTGTCGCAAGAACACGCGCTGGAGGCCAGCGGCGAGGCGGTGCCCCACGGCAAGCAGCTGCGCGCGCTCGCCCACATGATCGCCGCCGAGGCGTCACACGCACTGCAAGACCGCGCCACGCGCGAAAGCCACTTGCAGGACGCACTGCAGGAAGCCCCCATGCGCGGCTCCATCAACGAGCAGGAAATGCACGAAGGCGCCCAGATGCGCGCCGCCCGCTGGTCGCTGGACGACCGCGATGCCAACGCGGCGCTCGACCGCCTGGCAGCCCTGCCCCAGGGAGCCGCGCGGCGCACCCTGGCGCTGCGCATCAAGCTCAAGGCCACCCGTCTGGCGCGCCAGACGCAAGAGGCGCTGGACACCGCACGCCTGCTGGGCAAGCACCGTGCGTTCTCACCCAATGCCGCACAGAGCATCGTGCGCGGCCTGGCCACCGAACTCATCAACAGCGCGCACGATGTCGCTCAGTTGCAGCAGATCTGGCTGTCGCTGGAGACCAGCGAGCGCAACATGCCCGAGCTGGCCATCCACGYCGCCCAGCGGCTGGCTGCACTGGGTGGCGATGCCACGCAGGTGCGTGCCTGGTTGCTGCCCGTGTGGGAACGCATGGTGGAGCTGCCCGATGCCTTGGCCGAGCAACACGCCCTCAAGCTGGTGYGTGCGCTGGAGGCGGGGCTGGATGCGCTCGACGGGCCTTGGCTGGCCCGCATCGAGTCCGCCCAGCAAGCTAACCCACGCGACGCCCGCCTGCAATACCTGGCGGGCATGGCCTGCCTCAAGCGCCAGCTGTGGGGCAAAGCCCAGCAGCTGCTGACCCAGGCAGCCCAGCAGCTCAACGACGCGCCAATGCGCGCCAGCGCCTGGCGCCACGTGGCCGAACTGGCCGAGCAACGCGGCGACGACAGCGCCGCCGTCAGCGCCTGGAAACAGGCCGCGCTGGCCCGATAACCCGGGCATCGCGGGGTGCTCTGGCGCCCCGCCCCCGTACCGCCCGCCATCGCTGCACATGATGCGGACACCTCCCCCATTCGCCAAGGTGTCTCCACAGGGCCACCGGCGCACCAGCGGGGTCCATGCAGGCGCCACGCCGATGCCCTGCGGATGCCAGCAAATAGCCGCTCCGCAGAAATTGCACAGCATTGGGGAACTTTGAGCGCTCAAGGCATATCGATTCAATAAATTTGAATCAAGGCATCAATCTGCCTGAAGCTGATCACGGCCAGCGCTTCCTACACTGCGCCATCGCCCAGCACGTTGTGCCGCCAAGTCCGGCGGCCCTTGCAGCCTTCGCTCACCTCCTTTGTGCACCGACCTCCAGATTCGTTGATGACAGCCACTTCCACGACGACCCCCGACACCCCGCGCCGGTACACGCGCACTGCCATGCTGTTGCACTGGGTGCTGGGCCTGGCGCTGATCGCTCTGTTTGGCGTCGGCGTCTACATGGCCGACCTGCCCTTTTCGCCCCAACGGCTGAAGCTTTACAACTGGCACAAATGGGCCGGTGTGACCATCCTGGTGCTGTCGGCGCTGCGCCTGCTGTGGCGCGCCACGCACCGCCCACCGGCGCTGCCCCAGGCGGTTGAGAAGACCATGCCCGGCTGGCAGAAGCTGGCACACCACGGCACCCACCACCTGCTGTACGTGCTCTTCTTTGCCGTGCCCCTGATTGGCTGGGCCTACAGCTCGGCGGCGGGGTTCCCCATCGTGTTCCTGGGCTTGTGGCAGCTGCCCGACTTTGTGCCGGTGAGCAAGGACCTGGCCGAGGTCATCAAGCCCTGGCACCAGTACACCGCGTTTGCATTGGCCGCGCTGGCGCTGCTGCACATCGCCGCAGCGCTCAAGCACCAGCTGGTCGACCGTGATGGCCTGCTGAACCGCATGCTCCCCGGGAAATAACCAGCCCCCACCTGCGGGGCGCCATGACAACCCCTGGTGGGTACCTTGCCCACCTCAAAGGTCGCTCGCCCCCTGCGACCACCGCTTCCACCTTTTGTGAATTGAACGGAGTTTCTGCATGCATCTGTCTTCTACCTTGTCCCGCATCGTGATCGGCGCTGCCCTCGTTGCAGGCGCGCAAGCCGCCCTGGCCCAGCAGCAGCTGGTGCCCGCGCAAAGCGAGGTGCAGTTCACCGCCCGCCAGATGGGCGTGCCACTGGAAGGCCAGTTCAAGAAATTCAGCGCCCAGGTAGCGTTTGACCCGGCCAAACTGGCCACCAGCAAGATCGCCTTCACGGTGGACACTGGCAGCGCCACGCTGGGTTCGCGCGAGACCGATGCAGAGCTGCCCAAGCCCGCGTGGTTCAACGTGCCCAAGTTCCCGCAGGCCCAATTCGTGTCGTCCAGCATCAAGGCCCTGGGCGGCGGCAAATTTGAAGTGGCGGGCGCGCTCACCATCAAGGGCAACAGCCAGAACGTGGTGGTGCCCGTGACGCTGACCCAAAGCGGCCCCACCACCACGGCCACAGGCGCGCTGCCGATCAAGCGGCTGGCCTTCAAGATCGGCGAAAACGAGTGGGCCGACACCTCCATGGTGGCCGACGACGTGCAGGTCAAGTTCAAGCTCGCGCTGACTGGCGTCGGCAAGCTCTGAGCGCCGCCCCTCTGCCCGGGCCCCACCGGCCTCCGCCTGCCATCCGGGCGCGGTCCCCGCGGGTGGCGCCTTCCCCTTTTCCCTTGTCCTTTCCTTTTTGATCTATCAGGAGTTTCCATGCGCAAGTCCTTCTTCGCCCTGGCTGCCGCCGCCACCCTGTTCGCCGGTGCTGCCCAAGCCCAATCGGCCAACTACGCCATCGACCCGACGCACACCTTTGCCTCGTTCGAGATCAGCCACTTTGGCGCCGCTGTGAACCGCGGCCGCTTCGACAAGAAGGAAGGCACCGTCCAGCTCGACAAGGCTGGCAAGTCGGGCAAGGCCGAGATCACGTTCGACGTGACCTCGGTGAACACGGGCACCCCCGCGTTTGACAAGCACCTGCAAAGCGCCGACCTGTTCGACGCTGCCAAGCACCCCACGATGAAGTTTGTCTCCAGCAAGTTCGTCTTCAACGGTGACAAGGTCGCCAGCGTCGAAGGCCAGCTCACACTGCTGGGCAAGACCGCCCCCTTGACCCTCAAGGCCAACCAGTTCAACTGCTACGACAGCCCCATGCTCAAGCGCGAAGTGTGCGGCGGCGACTTTGAAGCCACCATTGACCGCACCCAGTGGGGCATGAACTACGGCGTGGAATGGGGCTTCCCCAAGAACGTGCGCCTGGTGGTGCAGATCGAAGCCGTGAAGCAGTAAACCAGGCCGAGCGGGCCTGGGGTGCAGCGGGCTGACTTGCTCCGCCCTGCCTCCGGCTGCTTGCGACCAGCCACCCGTGCGCCTTGCGCCGGGTGGCTTTTTCTTTGGGCCAGCCCGTCCTCATCTGCCAGCCTTCTGGGCATAAAAATTAACTTAACGTAAATCAATTACGAATAGTAGAATTGCGTTCACCGATTTGAGGAGACTCTGCATGAACGCCGTTCTGAACCCGACCGACCTGGCCAGCCTGCCGGCACCCGCCGCCATCCAGCAGTTGCATCACTACGCCTACAAGGCCCGCGACGCCGAGGAAACGCGCCAGTTCTATGAAGACATCCTGGGCCTGCCGCTGTACCACATCATCCAGAGCGACTATGTGCCCAGCACCGGCGAGTACTGCCCCTACACCCACTTCTTCTTCCGCCTGCAGGACGGCTCGTTCATCGCCTTTTTCGACTTGGGCGACGACGTGAAGGCCGAGCCCTCGCCCAACACGCCCCTGTGGGTCAACCACATCGCGTTCCGCGTGAACACCGTGCAGGAGCTGGAGAACACCAAGCAGCGCCTGGAGGCGCATGGCGTGGAAGTGCTGGGCGTGACGGACCACCATATCTTCAAGAGCATCTATTTCTTCGACCCGAACGGCATTCGCCTGGAGCTGTCGGCCCAGCTGGCCAATGACGAGCAGATGGAAAAAGACAGCACCGTGGCCCACGCCCGCCTGCGCGAGTGGACGGCGCGCAAGGAGCAATGGCGCAAGGAACGCGCCGAAGGCAAGGTGGACGCGCCGCTCAAGCCCCAGCAAAACGACCGGCCGGAGTTTGTGCGCAAGTAAGCCGACCTGACCACCCCCACGCATCGCCCCACGGGCCAGGGATCTTGGGGGCCTATGGGCGGGCCTGGGGTGCATGCCAAGCCTGTGGCGGTGCCGCACCCCAGGGTCCACGGGGCTGGCTGCTTTGGATGGGGTGCGCGACCCCGTCAAACGGCCATGCCACCGCCTTGCATGGAATTTTTTTGACCCTACAGCGCTGAAGCGCTGCATCCTATTACCTCAGTAGCTATATAAAATATAGCATTCATTCCTCTGCCTGTTGCTGCGCACGCATGATCTGGTGGCGCTGCCAGTAGTGGCTGACCACGGCGTTGAACTGGTCCTTGTCCTTCTTGAGACCGGGCAGCTTGATCTTGCTGGTCTTGGCGCCCAGGCCCAGGGCGTTCTTTTCGGGGTGGGTCACGATCAGCGCGTTGCCAAAGCTGCTTTCCTTGAATTCCAGCCCCTTGATGGCATCCCAGAACACCGTGGTCTCATCGGCCGAGGTGCGGATACCGTCAATGCTCACCTCCACTGTCGCGTCGCCCTTGAGGGCAAACAACACGGGCGGGAAGTACTGCAGCACCAGGGCCCGCTCCTCGTCGTTCGCGGGCTCGTAGCGGTAGGCCAGGCTGCGCTCGTGGTCTTGCGCAAACTGCTGCTCGTAGGCGCTCCACAGCCGCTGCTCGATGGCGTCGGCGGTCAGGATCTCCTGCACCCAGGTGGTGGCGGGCACGCGCACGGCGATGGCGCCGTAGTCGCGCTCTTTCAGGGCCATGCCCACGTTGCGCAGGCGCTCGGGCATGGCAGGGTGCGAGTCGAACGGGTGCGGCACATTGGCCGTCTTCATCGCATCCACAAAGTCGGGCGATGCCGCGTAGGGCGCCAGCCCCTGGGCCACAAAACTGGCAATGCCCAGCGTGCTGTTGTCGTGCCGCTCGTTGCGGCCAAACAGTTCGTCCTCGATACGGTAACGGTACTGGGCATAGGCGGCAATCTTGACCAGCGACTGTGCAATCGCCGCCGGACTCACCAGCTTGGCCGCCAGGCGGTCGGCCTTGAACTCACGCTCGCGGCTGTCGCTGGCCAAGGCGATTTCGAAGATGGTGCGGTACAGGTCCAGCAGCGGCGACGCCATGGCCGACAGCCCGCCCGTGCGGATGGCGTGGCGGTAGTGGTCAAACTGCACCAGCTTGGGCCCCAGCTGTGCGCTGCGCCGCGTGTCGCCCCCGCGCAGGTGGGCCAGTTCATGGCCCAGCACGGCGTCGGCCTCGGTCTGGTCCAGGATGCGCAGCAGCGGCAGGCTCACAAACAGCGTGCGGCCCGTGAGGGTCTGTTGGCCCACGGTGATCGGGGCCTCGGTCACGAAGAAGTTGGCATCAATGCCAGCCACGATGTGCCGGGGCGGCTCTGTCTTCAGGCGCTGTGCCAGGTGGCGGATGCGCTSCCACAGSMGCGGCGCATCGGCCTCGGCCACCAGCTCGCCCACCACCTGGTTGCTGGACTGCACCCGCTTGAAGATGCCCGCCACCGCCACCAGCACCCCCGCCGCTACGGCAAACCCCACAAACAGCACCAGCTTGGGCGAGTACTTGTGGAAGAAAAACGCCGTCACCCAGAACGACAGCCACACTGCCATTGCCCCTTGCACYACCAGCGCCGTGGCGCTGGCCCAAGAGGTCAGGCGCCAGCCCGCCACAAAGCTCGCGTACTGCAGCGTGCGGTCGGCAAACGCCAGCGCCCCCAGCCCCAGCACCGCCAGCAGCAGCGCCGCACTGGCCACCAGCGTCCACAGCGACAGCTTGCGCGCCATGTGGAACTGCCAGACATCGGAGAAGGTGTCGCACAGCGCCTCGCGGTATTCGCGGGCCTCGGGGTCTGCATTGCTGCAGATGGTGGACGGCGGGTTGCTGCGGTAGTAGTCCTTGCGCGCTTGTTTCTCGTCGGCGGGCAGGCCCTTTTCGGCATCGATGCGCTGGCTGATGCCGGCGACAAAACGGGTGTCCTGGTCGGTCTGGACATGGCGGGTGAACACATAGGTCACCGCAGGCACCAGAAACAGCGCCAGCAGCGCATAGGCAAAGACCTTGACCAGGCCCAGGCGCCAGGCAGATTGAAACGTCATAGGTTCGGATGGTTGTGACGGCCCGGCTCGATGGCGTCGGAGGGCTGAACGCCCCCCGCAAGCCACTGCACCAGTCCTTGTTGTAGATCGTGATCCGTAGAACCTGCTCAAGGTCGTTTCGGGGTCGCACAAGTACCTTGCCGGGATGGGATGCAAGGCGCGGTGCGCAACCAATAGCCCGTGCTATTGGCAAGCGCCGCAACGCCGCAGACCGCCCGGCAAGGCACTTGCCCGAAGGGTTGGAGTGAAATCGGGCGATTGGACGCCCCGGCTGCTTGCATGGGCATGAGCCCATGCGGCGCATCCGAAGCATCCACTCATCCCGATTGCACTCCAATGCGATCCCCGAAAAGACCTTGAGCAGGTTCTTAGAGCCTGGTCCGCGTTGCCGCTCCCTCCTCGCTCTATCGGCCGGGATTATCAGGACGCATTCACCCGCGCACCCAGGCACAAGGTAACCATTGGAARGAATCGGCCGACAGACGGCGCGCCGCCCCCGAACGGGCGAAGGCCCTGCGGGGCCAGCGCCGGGGTGGCGGTCCCTTAAAATGTACGGTTCACCCTCTTGTTCGTCGGAGCGCTCCCTGCGGCCGCTCCGCCCCACTGCCCCCACTGCCACACCCCACTGCCAGACCCATGAGCACGCCCCAACCACAACCCGGCCTTGAAAGCCTGTCCAAGTCGTTTGAACCTGCTGCACTGGAAGCCCACTGGGGCCCCGAATGGGAAAAGCGCGGGTATGGCACCGCAGGCCACCGTGGCACGGGCCAGGCCCAGGCGGGCGAGCCCGCCTTCTCCATCCAGCTGCCSCCGCCCAACGTGACGGGCACGCTGCACATGGGCCATGCGTTCAACCASACSATCATGGACAGCYTCACGCGCTACCACCGCATGMRSGGCKWCAACACSGTGTGGGTRCCSGGYACCGACCAYGCGGGCATCGCSACGCAGATCGTGGTGGAGCGCCAGTTGCAAGAGCAAGGCATCAGCCGCTACGACATGGGCCCCACCCCACCCGAGGCGCGCAAGAACTTTGTGAGCAAGGTGTGGGAGTGGAAGGAAAAGTCCGGCAACACCATCACCACGCAGATGCGCCGCATGGGCGACAGCGTGGACTGGAGCCGCGAATACTTCACCATGGACGACAAGCTCAGCGCCGTGGTAACCGACACGTTCGTCAAGCTGTACGAGCAGGGCCTGATCTACCGTGGCAAGCGCCTGGTGAACTGGGACCCCAAGCTGCAGTCCGCCGTGTCCGACCTGGAAGTCGAAAGCGAAGAAAAAGACGGCTCGTTGTGGCACATCGCCTACCCCCTGGCCGATGGATCGGGCAGCCTGACGGTGGCTACCACCCGCCCCGAAACCATGCTGGGCGACGTGGCGCTGATGGTGCACCCCGAGGATGCCCGCTACACCCACCTCATCGGCAAGATGGTCAACCTGCCGCTGTGCGACCGCCAGATCCCGGTGATCGCCGACGAGTACGTGGACAAGGAATTCGGCACGGGCGTGGTCAAGGTCACCCCCGCGCACGACCAGAACGACTACGCCGTGGGCCAGCGCCACAAGCTGCCCATGATCGTGGTGCTGACGCTGCAGGCCACCATCAACGAGAACGCGCCCGCCAAGTACCAGGGCATGGACCGCTTCGTGGCCCGCAAGGCCGTGGTGGCCGACCTCGAAGCCATCGGCGCTCTGGTCGAGGTGAAGAAGCACAAGCTCATGGTGCCCATCTGCACCCGCACCGGCCAGGTGATCGAGCCCATGCTGACCGACCAGTGGTTCGTGGCCATGAGCAAGGTGTCTGACCAGGACCCCACCGGCAAGAGCATTGCGCAAAAGGCCATCGACGCCGTGGCCAGCGGTGATGTGAAGTTCGTGCCCGAGAACTGGGTGAACACCTACAACCAGTGGATGAACAACATCCAGGACTGGTGCATCAGCCGCCAGCTGTGGTGGGGCCACCAGATCCCGGCCTGGTACGACGAAGACGGCAASGTGWWCGTGGCTCGCACCGAAGCCGAGGCSCAGGCCAAGGCSCCRGGCAARAMGCTKCGCCGCGACGAGGACGTGCTCGACACCTGGTACTCGTCCGCTCTCGTGCCCTTCAGCACCATGGGCTGGCCCAACCAGGGCGACAGCGCCACCGACGACTTCAACCTGTACCTGCCCAGCACCGTGCTGGTCACGGGCTACGACATCATCTTCTTCTGGGTCGCCCGGATGATCATGATGACCAMGCACTTCACSGGCMRSGTGCCGTTCAAGSACGTSTACATCCACGGCKTGGTGCGCGAYGCGCAGGGCMRGAAGATGWSCAAGTCCGARGGCAACGTGCTCGACCCGGTGGACCTGATCGACGGCATTGCGCTGGAGCCCCTGCTCGACAAGCGCACTACCGGCCTGCGCAAGCCAGAGACCGCGCCCACCGTGCGCAAGAACACGCAAAAGGAATTYCCCGAKGGCATTCCGGCCTWYGGCGCCGATGCGCTGCGCTTCACGTTTGCCGCACTGGCATCGCTGGGCCGCAGCATCAACTTCGACAGCAAGCGCTGCGAGGGCTAYCGCAACTTCTGCAACAAGCTCTGGAACGCCASSCGCTTYGTGCTGATGAACTGCGAAGGCCAGGACTGTGGCCTGAAAGAGCACACCAAGGAAGAGTGCCAGCCCGGCGGCGCGGCCCACGGCTACATGCAGTTCAGCCAGGCCGACCGCTGGATCAGCTCGCTGCTGCAAAAGACCGAGGCCGAAGTCGCCAAGGGCTTYGAGGAATACCGSCTSGACAACGTGGCCAACRCSATCTACSACTTYGTGTGGAACGAGTWCTGCGACTGGTACCTGGAGATCGCCAAGGTGCAGATCCAGAACGGCACCGAAGCGCAGCAACGCGCCACGCGCCGCACGCTGATCCGCACGCTGGAAGCCATCCTGCGCCTGGCCCACCCCATCATCCCATTCATCACCGAGGCCCTGTGGCAGGTGGTGGCACCTGTGGCCGGCATCCCGGGCGAATCGGTCAGCATTGCGCGCTACCCCCAGGCCCAGCCCGAGAAGATCGACGAGGCCGCGATTGCCCACATGGGCCGCGTGAAGGGCCTCGTGGACGCATGCCGCGCGCTGCGGGGCGAGATGAACGTGTCTCCCTCCACCCGCCTGCCCCTGTACGTGGTGGGCGACACCGAGTTCATGCGTGGCGTGGGCCCGGTGCTGCAGGCGCTGGCCAAGCTCAGCGAGGTGAAGGTGTTTGACGACGAGTCCGCCTGGGCCGCCGCCGCACAGGCCGCGCCCGTGGCCGTGGTGGGTGACRCCCGCATGTGCCTGTACATGGAGATCGACGTGGCGGCTGAGAAGGCGCGCCTGTCCAAGGAAATCGCCCGCATCGACGGCGAGATCACCAAGGCGAACAACAAGCTGTCCAACGAAGCCTTTGTGGCCAAGGCCCCTGCGGCGGTGATCGAGCAGGAGAAAAAGCGCATTGCCGACTTCGGCGCCACGCTGGGCAGATTGCGCGATCAGCTGACAAGGCTGGGCTAAAACCCGGGCCATACTGCGCCATGGCAGCCCGTCCCGTAGGGGCTGCCCGCCCCGTTTTCATGTTTTGCCGGTGTGGGTTGCGGGCTGCAGTGCAGCCCGGGCACACCGTCACCCATCCGTCCAGAGGAGCCCCATGACTGTTGCCACGACCGTTCGCAAAGCCGTTTTCCCCGTTGCCGGACTGGGCACGCGTTTTCTGCCCGCCACCAAGGCCAGCCCCAAGGARATGCTGCCCGTKGTGGACAAGCCGCTGATCCAGTACGCAGTGGAAGAGGCATACGCCGCCGGCATCCGCCACATGATTTTTGTGACCGGCCGCAGCAAGCGCGCCATTGAAGACCACTTCGACACCGCCTACGAGCTGGAGGCCGAGCTGGAGGCAGCCGGCAAGAAGGAACTGCTGGAGCTGGTGCGCTCCATCCAGCCCAGCGACATGGACTGCGCCTTTGTGCGCCAGCCGCGCTCGTTAGGGCTGGGCCACGCAGTGTTGTGCGCGGAGCCCCTGGTGGGCAAGGAGCCCTTTGCCGTGCTGCTGGCTGACGATTTGATGGTGGGCCCCCAGGGCGGTCAGCCCGTGCTGGCGCAGATGGCGACCGCGTTCCGCCAGCAAGGCCGATCGGTGATCGCCGTGCAAGAGGTGCCCGAGGACCAGGTGCACAAGTACGGCATTGTGGCGGGCGAGCCTGCCGGTGGCCCGTTGATCCGCATCCAGCGCATTGTCGAAAAGCCCAAGGCAGCCGATGCCCCCTCGCGCATGGGCGTGGCGGGCCGCTACATCCTCACGCCCGGCGTGTTTGACGAGATCCGCAACCAGCCGCGCGGCGTGGGCGGCGAGATCCAGCTCACCGACGGCATTGCGCGCCTGATGAACAATGAAGCCGTCTACGCCTTCCAGTACGAAGGCAAACGCTACGACTGCGGCAGCAAGGAAGGGTTTCTGGAAGCGACAGTGGAACTGGCCCTGCAGCACCCGCAGGTGGGGGTGCACTTCCGGGAATATCTGAAGGCCCTGGCGCTCTGACCCAAGGCAGCCGAGACAGAAGGTCTGCCTCGGCTGTCAGCGCCAGGCGCTGTCACGGCATGGCCTCAAGACTTCATCAGGCGAAAGCGCAGTGCTCGCACTTCCAGCAGGCCGTCCGTGAAGTAGATCCAGAGGGTATTGCCCTTCAGATAACCGTTTGAGATATTGCCCGCGAACATGTTTCGCTTGAGTTCGTCACTGTCCAGCGTGCATTGAAAGCGGGACACTGCTTCGCACCTGATTTGATGCGGTTGCCTCTGCGGCGCCTGCTCGTCCTTGTAGAACAGCGCCTGCAGTTGAACTATAGATTTGCCTTTGGCATCGACGGAGAACGAAACATCCGTCAGGTTGCCGTCATGCCAAAAGAGCTTGTCGAAAGACTTTGACATCCCGAAGGCCCTGATACCGGCGCGCTGCCGTCAGCGCCGACGCAGGATGTGGATGAACTCCTCGCCCACGGTCTGTTGCTCCACCAGCTCGTTGCCGGTCTGCTTGGCAAACGCCTGAAAGTCGCGCAGCGATCCGTTGTCTGTCGCCACCACCTTGAGCAGCTGGCCGCTGGCCATGTCAGACAGCGCCTTCTTGGCCTTGAGGATGGGCAAGGGGCAGTTCAGGCCCCGGGTGTCGATTTCTTTGTGAATGTCCATGGTCATCAATCCTTTGGCGGCGTCGCGGCCGGGGCTTGTTCGTCCAGCCCACGGCGGCGTTCTGCATTTTCTTCGGCCGTGAAAAACACGGGCTCGTGGCCCCGTGTGCGCAGCCAGTCGGCCAGCGCGTAGCCCGTGCCCGCAGGCCAGCATTTGAGGTCTGGCAGATCGTACAACCGGTAGTCCACCAGCTCCGGCGACAGTTGCACCTGCCCGGTGGCCACCACGTGGTAGGCAATGATGACCTGGTTCATGCGCAAAAACTCGTAGGCACCCACCAGGGTGGTGGACTGCACATCGAGGTTGGTCTCCTCCTTGACCTCGCGCGCAATGCCCTCCTSGGGCGWYTCGCCSGCCTCCATGAAGCCRGTGATCAGCGCAAACATCTTSMCCGGCCAKGCSGCRTTKCGCGCCAGCAGCACCTTGCCGYSGAWCTCSACRATGGCMGCSAGCACGGGCGTGGGGTTGTTCCAGTGCGTSYRGCCGCAGGMGGGGCAGCGCAGCCGCTCCTTGTCGCCGCCGTCTTCGGCCAGCGTGATGGGCTGCAACTCGGTGGCACAGTGGGGGCAAAAACGGACTTCGTAGGGCATATGCTATCTTTTATGTAGCTGCTGAGGCATGTTCAACTAGCACAAGCAGCCATTCTGATTCAAAAACCTGCGAAGAGGCACCCGGCAATGCCCCTGGAGCCCACTGCGCAGGCCGTTTCACAGGTCACGCAGGAAACACCCCGGTAGACAAATACCGGTCGCCCCGATCGCACACGATGAAGACGATGGTGGCATTGCTGTCGCGCGCTGCGATCTGCTGCGCCACCCAGCACGCGCCTGCAGCCGAGATGCCGGCAAAAATGCCCTCTTCGCGCGCGAGGCGGCGGCACATGTCTTCGGCGCTGTCCTGGCTCACATACACCAGCTCATCGACCGTGCTGGCGTCATAAATCTTGGGCAGATACTCCTGCGGCCACTTGCGGATGCCCGGGATGCGCGAGCCTTCTTCGGGCTGTGCACCGATGATCTGGATGGCAGGGTTCTTCTCCTTGAGGAACCGCGACACGCCCGTGATGGTGCCCGTGGTGCCCATCGCGCTCACAAAGTGGGTGATGCGCCCGCCGGTCTGCTCCCAGATCTCGGGGCCCGTGGTTTCGTAGTGAATGCGGGGGTTGTCGGGGTTGCCAAACTGGTCCAGCACCTTGCCCTCACCACGCTTTTGCATGGCCTCGGCCAGGTCACGGGCGTGCTCCATGCCGCCGCTCTTGGGTGTGAGCACCAGCTCGGCACCAAAGGCCTTCATGGTCTGCGCACGCTCGATGGACAAATCCTCGGGCATCACCAGCACCATGCGGTAGCCCTTGATGGCCGCGGCCATCGCCAAAGCGATGCCGGTATTGCCCGACGTGGCCTCGATCAGCGTGTCGCCAGGGCGGATATCGCCACGCTCTTCGGCGCGGCGGATCATCGACAGTGCAGGCCGGTCCTTGACGGACCCCGCCGGGTTGTTGCCTTCCAGCTTGCCGAGCACCACATTGCCCCGCGCCGCGTTGTCCTGGGCCCCAATGCGCTGCAGCGCCACCAGCGGCGTGTTGCCTACCGCGTCTTCAATCGTCGGATATTTCATACGCCCTACTGTGCCATAATTCAGGGCTTCACATATTCCGCCCGGGTGGTGAAATTGGTAGACGCAGGGGACTCAAAATCCCCCGCCGCAAGGCGTGCCGGTTCGATTCCGGCCCCGGGCACCACAGTAAACAAGGCCGGTAGCTTCCACGAGCTATCGGCCTTTTTGCTGGGCTGGACGATCTGACACCTGCACTGGGGGCCTGCACACCCCTGCGCCGTACCGCACCACCCTCCATGACCGCCCAAGACCTGATCGCGCACGCCACCGTGCTGGCCTACCGGCTGGCGGGTTATGCCCTGCAGAACATGGCCGAGGATGCGGCCCTGCTGGCGATGATGTTCTGCTGACCTTCGCGTCGCGGCAGCAGCCTTTGCGCTTCGCCCCACCCTCGCGCTGCACATCAGCGCGCAGCCAGCAACAGGAAGTCCTGCTCATAACCCTTGAGGGATTGCGCCGCACGCAGCCGGTGCGCAGGTGTCATGGCGTTGTGCAGGCGCGCAAACCCCTCGCAGCCCTCGGCCACCAGCGCTTGTGCGTAGCGCTGGTAGGCGCCATCCGGTGACGTCACCACGCGGTCCAGAAAGCCGAGCATCAGCGTGCGGGCCTGGGCGGTGTTGCCACGGTCGGCCTGGATGCTGCGCAGCACCTGCACCAGGTCTTTTTGCCTGCGTACGCGCTCGGCATAGGTCCGCTGCGGGTCGAAGGCCGACTGGGCGATAAAGGCGCGCAGCACGGCCTTCTGGGGTTCGTCCAGCGCGCCATAAAAGGTTTCGAGCCGCGACGAGAGGTCCTTGAAGCGGCGCTCGCGCATCTTGTCGAGCGATGGGTCCAGCCATTCGGATTTCCAGTCAGCGTTGCTGTCGGCCTGCCTGCGCTCTAGATTGCGGATCTGCGCCTCGGTCAGCTGCGATGCGAGCCACACCACCTTGGGCTCGGCCTGGGCTAGCACCTTGTCCAGCTGTGTACGTGCCTCGTCATAGATGCGGCAGGCCTGCTCGGGGGTGATGGTCGCGGGCAACTGCTGCTGCACCTTTTGCAACAGCTCGGCATGCTGGGGCAGCATGGTGTCGCGGTGCCAGCGGTGCAGGTCGCCCAGGTCGCCCCGCACGCGCTCCGTCTGCGCGTCCGACAGGTCAAGGTAACGGTTCAGTTGCCAGTACGCCAGGTGGGGCACCTGGTTGTACGCCAGCCGCACCGTGCTGCAGCCCGCCAGCAACGCACCGGCCAGGGCCAGGGCGGCAATGCACAGGGTGGTGCGCAGACGGGACAAAGCGGGCACAGCGGCTCCAGACAAAGGGAATTGCACAGGATAGGCCCAACGCTGCACACGGCAGGCACAGGGCCCAGATACCCCAGCCCGCGCACCAGGATTTAGCCAAAGGCTCCCAACCCGCACGGAGGTCCCACGCCACACCGCGCGACGGATGCGCACAAGGGGCCGGCTGACGCGCGGGCTCAGTTGTCCTGTCGCCGGATCAACTGGCGGCCACTGGCAGTGATGGCCAGCTCACCCCCCGTCCCCTTGGTGATGAAGCCCCATTCGAGCAGTCGCCCCGACACATGGTCCTTGAGCGCGTGGGGCAGCGTGATGACTTCGCCCATCTCCAGTTGCTTG
The DNA here is from genome assembly GCF_056175785.1 of Acidovorax sp. LjRoot204. Taxonomy (NCBI): domain Bacteria; kingdom Pseudomonadati; phylum Pseudomonadota; class Betaproteobacteria; order Burkholderiales; family Comamonadaceae; genus Acidovorax; species Acidovorax sp. LjRoot204. The sequence goes on along the minus strand of NZ_JBGFFF010000010.1, from coordinate 45,816 downwards.
AGGGTCTCGATCTCGTCCACGGTGGGGTCGAAATGCGGAGCGTGGTAAGTGGTCATGGTGGTCGCTCTCCAACAAGGTTGCTGAATGAAAGACAGACTTCCGCGCGGCCAGATTAGTTCACAGCCCCCGTGGGCGCAAGCGCGTCATCCCGCAACCGGCGGGCTACCCACCTCGGCCATGTGCTGGAGCCAGCGCGCAAACGTGGCCAGCACCGGGGGCTGGGCCTGTGCGGGGCTGATGAGGTAGTACGCYCGCTCGCCGCGCAGCGGACGGTTGCAGGCCACCACCAGCTCGCCGCTGGCGAGTTCGGCCTCGATGAGCAGCGGCGGGATCAGCGCCACGCCCATGCCATGCGTGGCGGCCACGGCCAGCATGGAGAACAGCTCGTAGCGCGGGCCATCCAGCGCGTGCGGTGCCTCCACCCCCATCGCATCGAACCACTGGCGCCAGCCGTAGGGGCGTGTGCTTTGCTGCAGCAGCGGCAGCTCGGCCAGCGCCTCGGCGGCCACGGGCTGGTGCGCGCGGCCCCGGCCCCGGGGTGCGGCGGATTCGAGCAGGCGCGGGCTGCATACGGGCACCACGTCTTCGTGCATCAGCAGTTGCGCCTGTACGCCGGGCCAGTTGGCCACCTGCTCGGGCGTGCCGGCATACAAGGCGGCATCGAAGGTGGTGTCGGCAAACAAGAAGGGCCGCGTCTGCGTGTCGATGTGCACCACGATATCGGGATGCGCTTGCGCCAGGTGCGGCAGGCGGGGGATGAGCCACCGCGTGGCAAAGGTGGGCACCGCGGCCAGCGTAAGGGTGCCGCCCTCGCCCTGGTGGGCCATCACGTCCAGCGTATCGCGCTCCAGCCCCTGCAGCCAGCGCGCCACCTGGCGGCCATAGTGCGCGCCTGCAGGCGTAAGCACCACGCCGTGGCGCGTGCGGCGAAACAGTGCCACGCCCAAAAAATCTTCCAGCGCCTGGATCTGGCGCGAGACGGCGCTTTGGGTGAGCGACAACTCCTGYGCGGCGCGGGTGTAGCTCTCGTGGCGGGCGGCCACTTCAAAGCAGGCCAGGGCCTGGGTCGATGGAATGTTGCGGCGCATGATGAAGAGGAATTTTTAAGTGACCAGCCACGCCTTGGCTTATCTAGCTGCCAGTATTCCATACATTCCATAAACGCATGTCTGGATGAAAAGAACTCGCTTGCGGGCCACCACCCCAAGGCCTACGATGCGTCCCATATTCGTTTTTTTCTTCCCCCACTTTCCGACCTGGAGACACACATGGCCCACGCCGCTTTTCAATGGGATGACCCTTTCCTCCTGAGCCAGCAACTGACCGACGACGAGCGTGCCATCCGCGACGCCGCTGCAGCGTATTGCCAGGACAAGCTGGCACCCCGCGTGCTGGACGCCTTCCGCCACGAAAAGATGGACGTGAGCATCTTCCGCGAGATGGGCGAAGTGGGCCTCTTGGGCCCCACCATCCCCGAGCAATACGGTGGCCCCGGCCTAAGCTATGTGGCCTACGGCCTGATCGCCCGCGAAGTGGAGCGTGTGGACTCGGGCTACCGCTCGATGGCCAGCGTGCAGTCGTCGCTGGTGATGGTGCCCATTTATGAATTCGGCAGCGAAGCCCAGCGCCAGAAGTWCCTGCCCAAGCTCGCCASCGGCGARTGGATCGGCTGCTTTGGCCTGACCGAGCCCGACCACGGCTCCGATCCCGGCAGCATGGCCACGCGCGCCTACAAGGTCGGCGGCGGCTACAAGCTCAAGGGCAGCAAGATGTGGATCACCAACAGCCCCGTGGCCGACGTGTTCGTGGTCTGGGCCAAGGAAGTGTCCGAAGGCGGCRCCGTGGGTCCCATCCGCGGCTTTGTGCTGGAAAAGGGCATGAAGGGCCTSWCAGCCCCCGCSATCCACGGCAAGGTGGGCCTGCGCGCCTCCATCACCGGCGAGATCGTGATGGACGRCGTGTTCGTGCCCGAAGAAAACGCCTTCCCTGAAGTACAAGGCCTCAAGGGCCCCTTCACCTGCCTGAACAGCGCGCGCTACGGCATCGCCTGGGGCGCCCTGGGTGCGGCCGAGTTCTGCTGGCACACGGCCCGCCAGTACACGCTGGACCGCAAGCAGTTTGGCCGCCCCCTGGCCGCCAACCAGCTCATCCAGAAGAAGCTGGCCGACATGCAGACCGAAATCGCCATCGGCCTGCAGGGTTGCCTGCAGTTCGGCCGCATGAAGGACGCGGGCACGGCCAGCGTGGAAGGCACCTCCATCATCAAGCGCAACAGCTGCGGCAAGGCGCTGGACATTGCCCGCCTGGCGCGCGACATGATGGGCGGCAACGGCATCAGCGAYGAGTTYGGCGTGGCSCGCCACCTGGTGAACCTGGAAGTGGTSAACACCTACGAAGGYACGCACGAYRTSCACGCGCTSATCCTGGGCCGCGCCCAGACGGGCATCGCCGCGTTCGCCAACTGATCGGCCTGCGCCCCGAAAACCGGCAAAAACACCGCCTTTGCGGTGTTTTTGCCTTATAGCGCTAGTCAATCATGCGCTGACAGCTATCAATTTCATAGTACACCACACCATGACCACCCCCTCTACCTCCCCCGGCGCCCTCGCAGGCATCAAGGTGCTCGACCTCTCCCGCGTGCTGGCCGGGCCATGGTGCACGCAGATCCTGGCCGACCTGGGCGCGGACGTGGTCAAGGTGGAGCGCCCCGGCGTGGGCGACGACACGCGCCAGTGGGGCCCGCCCTTCTTGAAAGACGCCGAGGGCAACGACACCAACCAGGCCAGCTACTACACCGCCTGCAACCGCAACAAGCGCTCGGTCACCATCGACATGGCCTCGCCCGAGGGGCAAGCGCTCATCAAGCAGATGGCGCAAGAGGCGGACATCGTGGTGGAGAACTTCAAGGTCGGCGGCCTCAAGCAATACGGTCTGGACCACGAGAGCCTGCGCGCGCTCAACCCGCGCCTCATCTACTGCTCCGTCACCGGCTTTGGGCAAGACGGCCCGTATGCCGAGCGCGCAGGCTACGACCTGATGGTGCAGGCCATGACGGGCCTGATGAGCATCACCGGCCAGGCCGACAGCCAACCCGGCGGCGGCCCCATGCGCGTGGGCGTGGCCGTGATCGACCTGTTCACCGGCCTGTATGCCAGCAACGCCATCCTGGCCGCGCTGCACGTGCGCGACAACGCCACCAATGGCACCGGCCAGGGCCAGCACATCGACATGGCGCTGCTGGACGTGGGCATGGCGGTGCTGGCCAACCAGGCCTCGGGGTTCCTCGCTACCGGCAAGGCGCCTGGCCGCATGGGCAACAGCCACCCCAGCCTCGCGCCCTACCAGGACTTCCCCACCCAGGACGGCAACATGCTGCTGGCCATTGGCAACGACGGCCAGTTCCAGCGCTTTTGCGCCGCCGCCGAGCAGCCCCAGTGGGCCAGCGACCCGCGCTTTGCGACCAACACCCTGCGCGTGCAAAACCGCACCGCGCTGATCCCCGCCATGGAGGCCGTGACCCGCACGCGCACCACGGCCGACTGGATCACGCTGCTGGAAGACAAAGCCGTGCCTTGCGGCCCCATCAACACCATTGCCCAGGCCTTTGACGACGCACAGGTGCAGGCCCGTGGCCTGGCCGTGACGCTGCCGCGCTGGAAGGACGGCGAGGCCGCCACCGACAACGTGTTGCAGATCACCGGCGTGGCCAGCCCGCTGCGCCTGTCGGCCACCCCACCCGTGCTGCGCAATGGGCCGCCGGCACTGGGCCAGCACACCGACGAGGTGTTGCGCGAGATGGGGCTGGACCCAGCGCGCATCGCGGCACTGCGGGCCAGCGGGGTTTTGTAGCCAGACCCTCGCGGCATCGGCCTGCGCCATGCCCTGACCACTGCACGGCCTTGCCCTCACCGGCGAGGCCGTTTTGTTTGTGCTGTCTGCATTGCATCGGCCCCTGGCGCTTATCTGGCTCGCGCTATGCGCTATTCGCTATTCGCTATTCGCTATTCGCTATCCATCGGATGACAAAGCGTGCGACTGACGGAGCCCGCTTGCCTCGGCCCACGGCAAAAAAGACATGTACAAAAAATTACATCCGTCTCCATAATCCCAAAGACACCCTGTCTGCGGCCCCGCGCACGGCGCGCCGCTGGACCAGGGTGCTGGGCCCATGGCCCAGCACTGCGGCGTTTCTGGACCCTCAAGGAGTTCCTCATGAAGCTCAGCCTCAAGCTCCCCCTGGCATTCACCGTGTCGCTGCTATTGCTGTTTGCAGCGGCCCTGTTTGGCATCAGCCGCCTGAACCAGGCGCTCGACACCTACCAGACCACCGTGGCCCAAAGCTTCGAGCACGAGCGCATGGCGGCGGGCATGCTCAACAACTTCAAGGTGCAGGTGCAGGAGTGGAAAAACGTGCTGCTGCGCGGCAAGGACCCGGCCCAGCTCACGCGCTACTGGGCCGCGTTTGAAAAGCAGGAACAGGCCATCAAGGAGGAGGCGCAAAAGCTCGTAGCCGCACTGCCCCCGGGGGAGGGTCGCGAACGCGTGTTGCAGTTTGCTCAGGCCCACGAACGCATGGGCACCGCCTACCGCAAGGGGTTTGAAGCCTTCAAGGCGGCCGACCACGACCCGCAAGCGGGCGACAAGGCCGTGGCGGGCATGGACCGCGAGCCCTCGCAGCTGCTGGACCAGGCGGGCGACCTGATCGCCAAGGCCAGCAGCGCCGTGGCCGAACGTGCCGCCGCCACTGCGCAGCGGGCCACCACCATCAGCCTGGTGGTGATGCTGGCGGTGTGCGCGCTGGGCATAGCAGGCGCCATTGCCTTCAGCCGCACCGTGGTGAACCCGCTGGACAACGCGGTGCGCGTGTCGCAGGCCGTGGCCAGCGGCGACCTGACGGTGGCGCGGCACGTGCAGGGCAAGGACGAGATCGCACTGCTGCTCAATGCCTTGCACGACATGCAGATCAGCCTGTCGCAGGTGGTAAGCAATGTGCGCAACAACGCCGACAGCGTGGCCGCCGCCAGCACCGAAATCGCACAGGGCAACAACGACCTGAGCGCCCGCACCGAACAGCAGGCCAGCGCGCTGGAGCAAACATCGGCATCGATGGAAGAACTCAGCTCCACCGTGCAGGCCAACGCCGAGAACGCGCGCACCGCCAACCAGTTGGCTGTGAGCGCCAGCACCGTGGCCGTGCAGGGCGGTGATGTGGTGGCCGAGGTGGTGACGACCATGAAGGGCATCAACGACAGCAGCCGCAAGATCGCCGACATCATCAGCGTAATCGATGGAATCGCCTTCCAGACCAACATCCTGGCGCTGAACGCGGCTGTGGAAGCCGCCCGCGCCGGCGAACAAGGCCGGGGCTTTGCCGTGGTGGCGGGCGAGGTGCGTAGCCTCGCGCAGCGCAGTGCCGAGGCCGCCAAGGAGATCAAGACCCTGATCCACGCCAGCGTGGAGCGCGTGGAACTGGGCACCACGCTGGTGGACAAGGCAGGCGCCACGATGAACCAGGTGGTGAGCGCCATCCGCCGCGTGACCGACATCGTGGGCGAGATCAGCGCCGCGAGCAGCGAGCAAAGCGCAGGTGTCGCCCAGGTAGGGGACGCCATCACCGAAATGGACCAGGCCACGCAGCAGAACGCCGCGCTGGTCGAACAGAGCGCCGCCGCCGCCGACAGCCTCAAGGTGCAGGCGCAGCAGCTGGTGCAGGCAGTGGCGGTGTTCCGGCTGGCAGACACCGACGCCAACACCCCCAGGCAGGCCAGCATGCCCGCACCGGGCCACCACCAGCCCCGGTTGGCCGCAGGCTGAAGCGGAGCAGCCATTTCAAGCCTAATCGGCTTGAAGCGCTAGTGCATCATGCGCCAACAGCTACATAAATAGTAGCAAATGGCGCCTTCTCAGGCTTCAGCCAGCGCAGGGGTTGCCTGCTGCACGGTGGCCAGCGTGGGCGAGGCCAGCTTGCGCAGGTAGGCCATGGTCTGCAGGCAGGCCTGGGCCACCTCGGTACCCTTCTTCACGAAATGCTCGCGGAAGAAGCGCACATGGTCCTCGTGGTCGTGGAAGTCGCGCGGCGTGAGCACGGCCGACATCACGGGCACCTCGGTGTCGAGCTGCACGCGCATCAGGCCGTCGATGACGGCGGTGGTGACGAACTCGTGGCGGTAGATGCCSCCRTYGACCACCAGCGCRCAGSCCACGATGGCGTCGTAGCGCCCGCTGCGTGCGAGCTTGCGTGCCAGCAGCGGAATCTCGAACGCGCCGGGCACATCGAACAGCGCCACCTGCGCGGGGGGCAGGCCGTGGCGGTCAAACTCGGCCAGGGCCGCGTCGCGGGCCTGGTGCACGATGTCCTGGTGCCAGCTGGCACTGATGATGGCCACGCGGGCGCCACGGTGGGCGGCGACGGGGGCCAGGGGGGAAACGGAAGGTGAAGAAGACTGATTCATGGGTTCCTCAGAACAGGGTTGGCCAGAATCAGGGCGCGCGCGAACACGGCGCCTGCACAGGGCGGCGCAGGCCCTGCGCCATGCCAGCGCGCAACAAAGCACGCAGGCAAACGCCGAGGGCCCAGCCACCCATGGCGGGAGCTGTGGGTTTCGCGATCTCTTTCATCCGGACTGTGACCGTCGGCTCTGGTTTCGCACCAGATCTGCTGACCCTGCAGGCCGATCCGAAGAACGGCACCGCAGGCGCTCGCGGGCTCTTGCGGGCTTTTCAGCCAACAAATACCGCCGGTGGGGAATTCCGCCCCGCCCTGAGAACGCTGTCGGCCCCGAAGGTCATCCGGGGCCGACGGGTGGGATTTTAGGCGGCGGGCACGCAGTACGCCGTCGCGCAGGCGATTGCCTGCACTGGCAGTGCCGGTTTCTGCGGCTGTGGGCTGTATTGAATGCCGAAGTCTGCTCMGCGCACGCGCTGAAACCCGCCTTCGGCCCAGGCCGCTGCGCTGGCGGGCGTGAGCTTGAAGGTGGGYGGCGCGGACGCACGGGCAACCTCTTCACCCAGCTCGTCCTGCGCGCTCAGCGTGGCCGTGGCGCCTTCCTCATCGGGCACGATGGCCAGCGCCACGCGCAGGCGCTGGCCGTCTGCGGTGGTGATGTGCACGCTCTTGTTCAGCTGCGCATGCAACTGCTGCTCATGGCGGCGCACCACTTCGCTCGCGGTCTTGACCAGGGTGTGGAAGGCCGACACATCGAGCGGCTTGGGGTTCTTCTTGTCGCGGCCCATGGTCCAGGGGCCCACCAGCGCGGGTTCGGCCTCGCCCTTCAGTGTCATGGACACGGCCCAGCCATCGTCGTCTTCGTTCTTGATGACCTGCGCCGTCCAGCGCCCATCGCTCCAGCAGCGGGGTTCCTGGATGGTGTCGGGCGTGTCGGGTGCGTCGGTCATGGAGAAAAAGGCCTGGGTTGCGGGAAAGGGCGCAGAGCATAACGGCAGGGCCTGGCCGCCCCAATTTCCAATAACCATTGGTTATCGAAAGAGGCCAGGCATAGCGCGGGCCTGGTCACTCCCCCACAACGTCCGGCGCCACACCCGCCGTGTCGCGCAGCACGTCGATAAAGGCCTGTGCCGAGGGTGTGGGCGGCTCGCCCAGGCGGGTGATGAGGCCATAGCTGGGCATGCGGTTGGGCAGCTCGACGGGGATGCGCGAGAGCAGCCCCCGGTCCACATATTTCTGGATCAGCGCGGCGGGCTGCAGCGACATCATGTGGGTGGTGTTCATCAGCTCCAGCGCAAACAAAAAGGAAGGCGTCTCCACCACCCCCGCCGTGAGCGCCAGGCCCGCGCCACCGAACAAGTCGTCCGACACCTTGCGTACCGCCGTGGAGGCGGGGTACAGAATCCACGGCCAGTGCGCCAGCTCGGTCAGCGACAGGTCGGTGGCGCCGCGCAGCGGGTGGTGCTGTCCGCCCACCACATGCAGCGGCTCGGCCGACAGGTGCTCGTAGTGGAATTGGCTGCGCTGGTCCTCGGTGGTGAAACGGCCGATCATCAGATCGATCTTGCGCTCGGCCAGCCAGGCAATGAGCTGGTCGCTGCTCTGCTCCAGGATCTTGATGACCAAGAGGGGCCGCAGGCGCTGGATCTCCACCACCGAGGCCACCAGCACATGCGCGGCCGAGCCGGTGATGGCGCCCACCGTCACATGGCCGTGGCCGCCCTGCTTGAGGGCGTTGAACTCGTCGACAAACTTGCGCTGCCCATCGAGCGCCGCGCTGGCGTAGCGCAGCGTAAAAAGCCCCAGCTCGTTGGGCCGCATGCCGCGCGAAAGGCGGTCGAACAAGCGCGCCTCCAGGATCTCCTCGATGTCCATGAGGATCTTGGTCGCCGCAGGCTGCGTGACATGCATCTGCTCGGCCGTCAGCCGCAGGTTGCGCGTACGGCCCAGGATGTCCAGAAACTGCAAATGCCGAAAGCGCAGCCGCGCGCAGGCCTGCGCCAAAGACAAGGGTTTACCCGGAAATTCGTCTGGACTCATAAGCGTTTGGAATGGATTGTCGCAAAACATTCAGTGGACCCGCAGGGGCGCGAAACCTACCCTTCGCCTTGCGTTCATGACGGCTTGCCAAAAAGCTGCATACGCCGACGGCCTCGCCAGCGGGGTCCCGCCATTCCAACGGAGACAAGACACCATGCAATTCCATTCCCTCGCTAAATCCTTGGCGCTTGCCGCCGCGCTGCTGGCCGCCCTCGCCGCCCCCGTCTCGGCCCAAGTCAAGGAACACACCTTCAAGGTCGGCATTGGCCTGAGCGACGACCACCCGCAGGCCCAGGCCGTGCGCCACTTTGCCGAGCGCCTGCAGGCCAAGAGCGGCGGCAAGATGAACGCCAAGCTGTTCGCCAGCGGCGCCCTGGGCAACGACGTGAGCATGACCTCGGCCCTGCGCGGCGGCACGCTAGAGATGACGATTCCCGATTCGTCCACGCTGATGTCGCTGATCAAGCCCTTTGGCGTGCTGAACCTGCCGCTCACCTTCAACACAGAGGCAGAAGCCGACGCCTTGCTCGACGGCCCCTTCGGCCAGAAGCTGCTGGCCATGCTGCCCGACAAAGGCCTGATCGGCCTGGGCTTCTGGGAAAACGGCTTCCGCCATGTGACCAACTCGCGCCGACCCATCAACACGGCCGACGATCTGGCGGGCCTGAAGCTGCGCGTGATCCAGAGCCCCCTGTTCCTGGACACCTTCAACGCGCTGGGCACCAACGCCACGCCCATGCCGTTCACCGAGCTGTACACCGCCATGGAACAAAAGGCCGTCGACGGCCAGGAGAACCCGCCCGCCACCATCCTGGCCAGCAAGTTCTATGAAGTGCAAAAGCACCTGGTGCTGTCGCGCCACATGTACAGCGCCTGGGTGCTGCTCATTTCCAAGAAGACGTGGGACGGCCTCTCGGCCGACGAACGCAAGATCGTGCAGGAGGCTGCCCGCGAGGCCACGGTGTTCGAGCGCAAGACCATCCGCGCCTTCAGCGAAACCGCCCTGGGCGAGCTGAAGAAAGCCGGCATGCAGATCACCGAGCTGCCCGCCGCCGAGCAGGCCAAGCTGCGCACCAAGCTGCAGCCCGTGCTGGCCAAGTACGGCAAGGAGTTTGGTGAAGAAACCACCAGCGAAATGATGGGCGAGCTGGCCAAGGCGCGGGGCAGCAAGTAAGCGCTTGGTTCGTTCCACAGGGCGCAGCTTCTGGCTACGCCCAGCCCCCCCCTTTTGTGACGCCCCGACCCCATGACCCAAACACCCCGCCGCCCCTTCCGCTCCCGCGAATGGTTTGCCGCGCCCGAGCGCTCGGACATGACCGCGCTGTATCTGGAGCGGTTCATGAACTACGGGCTCACGCCCGAAGAGCTGCGCTCGGGCCGGCCCATCATCGGCATTGCGCAGACGGGCAGCGACCTGTCGCCCTGCAACCGCATCCACCTGGACCTGGCGCGCCGCGTGCGCGACGGCATCCGCGATGCGGGCGGGATTCCGATGGAGTTCCCCGTCCACCCCATCTTTGAAAACTGCCGCCGCCCCACGGCCGCGCTGGACCGCAACCTGGCCTATCTGGGGCTGGTGGAGATCCTGTACGGCTACCCCATCGATGCCGTGGTGCTGACCACGGGCTGCGACAAAACCACGCCTGCAGGCATCATGGCCGCGTCCACCGTGGACATCCCGGCCATCGTGCTCTCGGGCGGGCCGATGCTGGACGGCTGGCACGAAGGGCAGCTGGTGGGCTCGGGCACCGTGATCTGGCGCAGCCGCCGCCAGCTCGCGGCGGGCGAGATTGATGAGGAAGAATTCTTGCAGCGCGCCTGCAACAGCGCGCCCTCGGCCGGGCACTGCAACACCATGGGCACGGCATCGACCATGAACGCCGTGGCCGAGGCGCTGGGCCTGTCGCTGCCGGGCTGCTCGGCCATTCCAGCGCCCTACCGCGAGCGCGGCCAGATGGCCTACGAGACCGGGCGTCGCATCGTGGAAATGGCGTATGAAGACCTCCGCCCCTCGCGCATCCTGACGCGCGAGAGCTTTCTGAACGCGCTCTCGGTGGTCAGCGTGGCCGGCGGCAGTAGCAACGCGCAGGTGCACATCATGGCCATGGCGCGCCACGCGGGCGTGCAGCTGGACGCGCAAGACTGGACCAACCACGCCTACGACCTGCCCCTGCTGCTGAACATGCAGCCTGCGGGCCAGTTTCTGGGCGAGCGCTTCTTCCGCGCAGGCGGTGTGCCCGCGCTGATGTGGGAGCTGCAGCAGGCGGGCAAGCTACATGCCGACTGCGCCAGCGTGACCGGCAAGACGGTGGGCGAGAACCTGCAAGGCCGCGAGACCCACGACCGTGATGTGATCCGCCCCTTCAGCAACCCGCTCATGCACAAGGCGGGGTTCATGGTGCTCAGCGGCAACCTGTTCGACTTCGGGATCATGAAAACCTCGGTGATCTCCGAAGCCTTTCGCCAGCGCTACCTCAGCCAGCCGGGCGCGGAAGGCATCTTTGAAGCCCGTGCTGTGGTGTTTGAAGGTGCGGACGACTACCACGCCCGCATCAACGACCCGGCACTGAACATCGACGAAGGCTGCATCCTGGTGATGCGCGGCGCGGGCCCCATCGGCTGGCCGGGCTCGGCCGAAGTGGTGAACATGCAGCCGCCCGATGCGCTGATCCGGCGTGGCATCAACACCCTGCCCACGCTGGGCGACGGACGCCAGTCGGGCACGGCAGACAGCCCTTCCATCCTCAACGCATCGCCCGAGAGCGCCGTGGGCGGGGGCCTGTCCTGGCTGCAAAGCGGCGACACCATCCGCATCGACCTGAACACCGGTCGCTGCGAGGCGCTGGTCGCCCCCGAGGAAATCGCGCGCCGACAACGCGACCTGCCCGCCCCACCCGTGCCCGCGAGCCAGTCGCCCTGGGAGGCGCTGTACCGCGAGAAAACAGGGCAATTGGCCGATGGCGCCACGCTGGACTTTGCGCTGGAATTTCAGCGCATCTCCGAAAAGACGCCACGCCACAACCACTGACAACGAGCGGGTAGGCCACTGGCGCCTTCCCGGACTTTTCGAAGGACTCTCCATGAACAACATGACGGCAGCGGCAGTTGCCGAACGGGCCCGTGCGCCCCAGGCCGCATTGCAAGTGCTTCCCGACGATGGCGTGCAGGGCACGCTGGTGGGCCGTGTGTGGGCCCCCCAAGGTGCTGTGCCCGGCCCGGCGGTGGTGGCACTGCGGCCCGAAGGTGTGTTYGACCTCAGCGCGCACTACCCCACCATGAGCACGCTGCTCGACACACTGGCGCCCGCCGAGGCAGTGCGTGCAGCCAGCGGCCAATACCTGTGCAGCGTGGACGACCTGCTGGCCAACAGCCTGCCCGGCACACGCGACACCACGCGCCCCTGGCTGCTAGCCCCTTGCGACCTGCAGGTGGTGAAGGCCGCAGGCGTGACATTTGCGGCCAGCCTCATCGAGCGCGTGATCGAAGAGCAGGCGCGCGGCGACGCCACCCGCGCGCAGGGCCTGCGCACCCAGGTCATCGGCCTGATCGGCCAGAACCTGGCGGACATCCGCCCGGGCTCGCCCGAGGCCATGCGCCTGAAAGCGCTGTTGCAAGACAAAGGCCTGTGGTCGCAATACCTGGAGGTGGGCATTGGCCCCGATGCCGAGGTGTTCACCAAGGCGCCGGTGCTGGCCTCGGTGGGCTGCGGCGACGACATCGGCATCCGCTCCGACTCGGCCTGGAACAACCCCGAGCCCGAGGTGGTGCTGGCGGTGAACAGCCGGGGCCAGATCGTGGGCGCCACGCTGGGCAACGACGTGAACCTGCGCGACATCGAGGGCCGCAGCGCCCTGCTGCTGGGCAAGGCCAAGGACAACAACGCGTCGTGCGCCCTGGGCCCATTCATCCGCCTGTTTGACGGCAGCTTCGGGCTGGAGCAGGTGCGCAATGAAACCGTGCACCTGCGTGTAGCTGGCGCGGACGGCTTTGAGCTGCGCGGCATCAACACCATGGCCAGCATCAGCCGCGACCCCACCGACTTGGTGGCACAGACCCTGGCCGCGCACCAGTACCCGGACGGGTTCGTGCTGTTCATGGGCACGCTGTTCGCCCCCATCGAAGACCGCGACCAGCCGGGCGGCGGCTTCACCCACCACCTGGGCGACCTGGTGTCCATCCAGAGCGCCTGGCTGGGTGGGCTGCACAACCGCGTGGCGCACAGCGAGGCCGCGCCGCCCTGGCGCTTTGGCCTGCGCGCCTTCATGGCCAACCTGGCGCAGCGCGGGCTGCTGCAGGGCACAGCGCTCTGAGTCAAAAGAAAACAGGAGACAACCCCATGCTCAATGCCTTCATCGACCGCTGCTGCCGCTGGATCAACCTGCTCATTGCCCTGGCGCTGGCCGCGATGGTGGTGATGGTGTTTGGCAACGTGGTGCTGCGCTACGCGTTCAACTCCGGCATCGCCATCAGCGAGGAGGTGTCGCGCTGGCTGTTTGTGTGGATCACCTTCCTGGGCGCCATCGTGGCGGTGCGAGAGCGGGGCCACCTGGGCACGGACTTTCTGCTGGCGCGCCTGCCGCCGCTGGGCCAGCGCATCTGCCTCGCCATCAGCTACGCGCTGATGATCTGGTGCACCTGGCTGCTCTTCAGCGGCGCGCTGGCGCAGGCGCGCATCAACTGGGATGTGGATGCGCCGGTCACCGGCGCATCCATGGCCATCTTCTATGCGTCGGGTGTGGTGTTTGCCGTGGCGGCGGGCCTGCTGCTGGCGCTGGACCTGTGGCGCATCGTGTCGGGGCAGATGCCCGACAACGAGCTGCTGCACATCGCCGAATCCGAAGAACTGGCCGCCGTGGGCAGCCAGTTGCCGCACACAGCCCCCGCGCCCACGGCCTCACGCCAGTGAGCCCCACACCGCAATGACCTGGAGCGCTCTTTCATGACCGTTTTTATCTTCCTCGGCTCCCTGCTGGCCGCCATGGCCATCGGCGTGCCGATTGCGTACGCGTTGCTCGTGTCCGGCGCGGCCCTGATGTGGCACCTGGACCTGTTCGACGCGCAGATCCTGGCGCAGAACGTGATCAACGGGGCCGACAGCTTTCCGCTGCTGGCCGTGCCCTTTTTTATGCTGGCGGGCGAGATCATGAACGTGGGTGGGCTGTCGCAGCGCATCGTCAAGCTCGCGCTCACGCTGGTGGGGCACAAGCGGGGCGGGCTGGGGTTCGTTGCCATCCTGGCGGCCTGCATGCTGGCGGCGCTGTCGGGCTCGGCCGTGGCCGACACGGCGGCACTGGCGGCCCTGCTGCTGCCCATGATGGTGAAGGCCGGGCACGACAAGGCACGAGCGGGCGGGCTCATCGCTTCAGCGGGCATCATCGCGCCGGTCATTCCGCCCTCCATCGGCTTCGTGGTGTTTGGCGTGGCGGCCAACGTGTCGATCAGCAAGCTGTTCCTGGCCGGCATCGTGCCGGGRCTGCTGATGGGAGTGGCGATTGCCATCACCTGGTACTGGGTCTCCCAGCGCGAAAACGTCACGCCACCGCCCAAGGCATCCACCGCCGAAAAGCTGCAGGCGCTCAGGGAATCGACCTGGGCACTGTTCCTGCCGGTGATCGTGATCGTGGGCTTGAAGATGGGCGTGTTCACCCCCACCGAGGCGGCGGCCGTTGCTGCCGTGTACGCCCTGCTGGTGGCCACGCTGGTCTACCGCGAGCTGCACTGGCGCCAGCTGGCCGATGTGTTCATCAGTGCCGCCAAGACCACCGCCGTGATCATGTTCCTGGTGGCGGCCGCCATGGTCAGCGCCTGGCTCATCACCGTGGCGGATATCCCGCGTCAGCTGGTGAGCCTGCTCAAGCCCTTGATGGAACACCCCACGCTGCTGCTCATCGCCATCATGGTGCTGGTGATGGCCGTGGGCACCGCCATGGACATGACGCCCACCATCCTCATCCTCACGCCCGTGCTGATGCCGGTGGTGAAGGCGGCAGGCATCGACCCGGTCTACTTCGGCGTGCTGTTCATCATCAACAACGCCATCGGGCTCATSACCCCGCCAGTCGGTACCGTGCTGAATGTGGTGGCGGGCGTGGGCAAGATGCGCATGGATGACGTGACGCGGGGCGTCATTCCGTTCATGGTGGCCCAGTTCGCGGTGATGTTCCTGATGGTGCTGTTCCCGTCCCTCGTGCTGGTGCCGATGCGGTGGTTTGCGGGGTGAATCTGAGGATTTGAAGCAAAAGATGCTGCAAGCGCTAGTGGATATTGCGCTGGCAGCTATCAAATCAGGAGTCATTCACTCCCGAGCACTGTTCAGTTCGCCACCGTGAACCGCTTTTGCACATGGCGTGGCGTCTCCAGTTCGTCGGCCATCGCCACCGCCAGGTCGGCCACGCTGATGCTGCCAGGCTGGTCGCCGTTCATCAGCGGGGCCTCGTCGCCCAGGCGGTATTGGCCAGTGCGCTCGCCGGGCTGCAGCAGGATGGGGGGCGAGAGGAAGGTCCAGTCCAGCGTGTTTTCGGTGCGGATCCAGTTCAGCGCCTCGCGCGCGGCCAGGGCGCCCTGCTTCCATTCGGCGGGAAACTGGGGCGTGTCCACCAGTTGCACACCGGGCGCCACAAACAGGCTGCCCGCGCCGCCCACCACCAGCAGCCGGCGCACACCGGCCGCCTTGGTGCCGTCGATGATGGCGCGCGTGCCTTTGAGGAACTGGTCGTGGATGTCTGGCACCGTCCAGCCGGGGTTGTAGGCGCTCACCACCGCGTCGTGGCCTGCAACGGCCTTGGCCACCTGGGTGGCGTCCTGCGCGTCTGCGGCGACCACGGTCAGACCTTCGCGGGCCGTGAGCTTTGCGGGATTGCGGGCCAGCACGGTCACGCGGTGGCCGCGTTGCAGCAGTTCGTTCAGCACGGCCGAGCCGACAAAGCCGGTGGCACCAATCAGGGCGATGTTCATATCGATGTCCTTGGGGTCAAAGTTGTGATGTAGTGAGAATAGGAGCTTGTCAAAACAGGCGGTAGATGGCTAAAACCGCCTTATCTTTGAAGCTGTACTTCACAATCGAACACATGGAAGACCTCAAACGCATGGCTGTTTTCGCCGCCGTGGTGCAGCACGGCTCGATGAGCGGCGCCGCGCGCGCCCTGGGCATGAGCACTTCGGCGGTGAGCCAGCAGGTGCGCAAGCTCGAAAGCGACGGCGGCGTGACGCTGCTGCACCGCTCCACGCGCAAGTTAGCGCTCACCGAGGCGGGCCAGCGTTACCACGCGCGCTGCGCTGCCATGTGGGCGGCGGCGGAGCAAGCGCGCGCCGAGCTGGCCGCCTCCCGCGATGCGCCCAGTGGCGAATTGCGGATGTCGGCCACCGTGGGTTTTGCGCGGCACATCGCACCCGCCCTGGGTGAACTGCTGGCCGCGCACCCGGCGCTGCGCCTGCGGCTGCTGGTGGACGACTCCACCATCGACCTCATCAACGCCCGCATCGACCTGGCCGTGCGCTACGGGCGCCTGGCGGATTCGACCTGGGCGGCCCGGCGCCTGGGGGGCATGAGTTGGTACCTGTGCGCATCACCCGAATGGGTGGCCGCACACGGCGTGCCCCAGCACCCGGATGCGCTGCTGTCTCATAGCTGGCTGGGCTTTGCGCGGGAGGGGGGTGGGTTGCTCGTCGACCTGCGCAGTCCCAGCGGCGAGCCGCGCGCACTGCGGGTGGAGCCGCGCATTGCCAGCAACAACCAGCTCTCGATCCAGCAGATGTGCGAGGCCGGGCTGGGCCTGGCGTTGGTGGGCAGCATGGATTCGCACGAAGCACTGCAGGCCGGGCGGCTGGTGCGCCTGCTGCCCGACTGGTCGTTTGGCACGCTGGACATCTGGGCCGTCACGCCCCAACGCGATGCCCAGCCCGCCAAGGTGCGCCAGTCGATTGCGGCACTGCATGCCTACCTGCGGCAGGTGCCCGGGATTTCGGACTGAGAGCGGCCAACAAAACGCTTCTGGCGTCGTTGCCGCGTCTTGTCGTACTGCTCGCACTGCCTGCGACGCAGCGCCTGGCCAGAACCGCTACGCTGGGTTTTGTGAGCCGCTCCGAGCCTTGCTCGTCGGCACCCATCGATTTTTTATCGCACGGACCCACAAATTCCATCGTTGTGTGGGCGCCGTGCTCTGCCTACAGTTGCGGCTCCCTGGCCAGGGTTTGTTTGATGGATTGACCCCACCACCCACCGGAGACCCGACATGACGACCAACCCGTCACTGATCTTCCCCATCGACCGCGTGCTGACCGCCTTCGAGCAGCAGGACGTGCCCACACTGCTGGCCACCATTGCCGACGATGTGGACTTCCGCATCGACCACTACCGCGATGACGCCGATACCCGTTGGCAAATCGCCCGCAACAAGGCCGAGGCGATGGCCGTGGTGCAGCGCCTGGGGGTGGAGGTGTTCCCGCGCGGCACGGAGATCCTGCACACCCACAGCCAGCCGCTGGGCAATGACTGGGTGCTCACACACTTTCACCAGCGCTTCTTTTATGCGGTACAACAGCGCGAGGTGGAATCCGTGACCTGGATCACCAGCCATTCGCAGAACGGCCAGGTGGACTATTTCCGCGAGACCGTCACCACCATCACCCCGGTCTGACAACCCGATCCAAGAAAGGCCCTGCCACCATGCTGTTTGACCTGCGCGCCCTGGGCTACTTTGTAGCGGCCTATGAAGAGCGCTCGGTCACGGCCGCCTCGCGCCGCTGCTTTGTGGCGCAGCCGTCCATCAGCATGGCCATCAAGGGGCTGGAGGATGCGCTCGAAACCACCCTTTTCGAGCGCAGCCGCCAGGGACTGGCGCCTACGCCCGCCGCGCATCGGCTGTACCCCCGCGCCTGCAGCCTGCTGGCCCAGTCCAGCGCCATGGTGCGCGACTTTCGCGATGCACCACGTGAAACGCTGGGCATCTTCCTGCAGGACGACCTGATGGTGCAGCAGGCCACGCCCCTGTTCGCACACATCGCGCAGGAGCTGCCCCACACCATGGTGCGGCTCACCGCCAGCGCGCAAGAGGCGCGGCTGCGCATGGTGGCCGAGCACTGCAAGCCGCCGGGCGACACCTTTGTGCCGCTGTGGCACGAGCCCTATGTGATGCTGGTGCCCGAGCAGCACCCGCTGCGCTTCAAGAAGCGCTTTGGCCTGGCAGACATTGAAAACCTGCCCCTCATCGAGTGGCCCTATTGCCTGCTGCACCAGTCCTTCATCCGTCTGCTGGCCGAGCGGGGGATTGCGCTGCAGGTGCAGGCCAGTGCTGCGCGCGAGGAGCTGCTGCTGCACATGGTGGACGCGGGCATGGGCTTGGCCGTGGTGCCGCAGTCGCATGCAGCCCAGGCGCGCCGCGCGCTCACCCGCCCGCTGGACGGGCCCCTGGCCTTCTCGCGCCACATCGGCCTGGCCTGCGACGCGTCGGACGCGCCCCTGCTCGGTCTGCTGCACCGCCTGGCGGACGGCATGAAGGCCACCGCAGCCCAGCCCGAGCCCACGCAGCGCAGCAATGTGGTCTGATCCCCTGCCCCATCCACCCCTCAGGCCACCCCCATGATTCTGGAAATTGCCCACCTCACCATCCGCCCCGGCCAGAACAGCGCGTTTGAACAGGCGTTTGCCCAGGCGCAGCGCATCATTGCCTCCATGCCCGGCTACCTGTCCCATGAGCTGGGGCATTGCATGGAGCGGCCACAGGACTATGTGCTGCTGGTGCGCTGGGCCACCCTGGCCGACCACGAGGTGGGTTTCCGCCAGTCCACCCAGTACCAGGAGTGGAAAGGGCTGCTGCACCATTTTTACGATCCGTTCCCCACCGTTGTGCACTTTGAGCCRGTCACGCCGGACAGGGTGTGACGGCGCCGCCACGCACGGATGCTGCAGCGCACTATTCGGGTATTGCCTGAAGATTTAGCGCACTGCGCGTGCCGTTTGGGTCCTAGAATTTGTAAAAGCGCGTATCTTCGTATCTTCATTACCGCGCGAAGGATCCAACATGAAAGCCATCCAGCAGGACATCGACGAGCGGACCAACCTCACCAGCACCAACAAGTTCGAGCTGCTGCTGTTTCGCCTGGGCATCGACAGCGCCTTGGGCAAGTCCGAGCTGTTCGGCATCAATGTCTTCAAGATCCGCGAGATCGTGGCCATGCCCAGCATCACGCCGATTGCGGGCACCACGGCCCATTCGCTCGGGGTGGTGAACCTGCGCGGACAGGTGATTCCGGTGCTGGACCTGCCCTCCATCGTGGGTTGCAAGCCACAGACGGGCCTGAACATCATGCTGGTGACAGAGTACGCACGCACCACCCAGGCGTTTGCGGTCGAGTCGGTGGAAGACATCGTGCGCCTGGACTGGAAACAGGTGCTGTCGGCGGAAACCAGCGGCGCTGCTGGCAAGCTGGTGACCAGCATTGCCCGTCTGGACGGCAACACCGACGAGTCCCGCCTCGCGCAGGTGCTGGACGTGGAAGCCATCCTGCAGATGATCTCGCCCTCTGACGGTCACGAGGTCACAGAGGAAAAGGTGGGCGCCAAGCTCAAGCTCAAGCCTGGTTGCATCATCCTGGCGGCGGACGACTCGTTCGTGGCCCGCTCTCTCATCGAGCAAGAGCTCAAGGTGCTCAACGCGCCGTATGAAATGGTGAAATCCGGCAAGGAGGCCTGGGACCGGCTCAATGCCATCGCCAAAAGTGCCGAGGCCGAGGGCAAGACGGTGCTTGACCGCGTGGCCATGGTGCTGACCGACCTGGAAATGCCGGAGATGGACGGCTTCACGCTGACGCGCAACATCAAGCAGGACGCCCGCTTTCATGGGCTGCCGGTGGTCATCCATTCCTCGCTGTCGGGCTCGGCCAACGAAGACCATGTGCGCAGCGTCGGGGCCGATGGCTATGTGGCCAAGTTTGTGGCGGAAGACCTGGCGGAGACCATCCGCCGCGTACTGCCCAAGTAAACCGGCGCCCTATCCGCTGGAACACAACGGCCTTTCGGGGCCGTTTGTTTTTTGCAGGTCCGACTTTTTGATTGAATCAGTTGATTGCGTCCGTAAAACGTACTCTGATAGCTATCATTTTTGACAATATCAAACAGCGGGCGTGCCCCATATTCACGGGTTGTTACAGCCTCCATCGGCACCTGTGCATGCGCCGAGTCAACCAAAAGCCGTCCCCGCGCGCTAAAGTGATTGGCCCCCTGTGCCAGATCCCTGAAATTTGTAACGCTCCACCGGAGCGCTTTTCATGGGCTTTACGGACAAGGCGGAACGCGCCCACCCGGCCGGAGTCTGATCACCATGACCTACACCATCACCCGCATTCTTTCCGCCACGGTCCTGGGGGCCCTGGTGACGGGGTGTGCCACCGTGCCGGGCGACCCTTATTACGACTCTCCGCGCTACCCGGTGTACGAACAGCCAGGCTACATCTACAGTGCCCCGCCGCCGGTGTACCAGGCGCCGCCTGTGTACCGTGCACCTGGCGTGATCTATTCGGCCCCGCCGCCACCGCCCGCCATCTACTACGGCGGACGTGACCGCGACGACAACCGGTGGGACAACGACCGCAACCGCAATGACTGGCGCGAAAGAGAGCGTGACCGTGACCGCGCTGAGCGCGACCGGGCAGCACGCGAACGCGAACGCCGCGACCAGCAGGCCCGTGAACTGGATCGCCGAGCCCGAGAACAGGACCAGGCCCGCCGGGAGCAGGCCGAACGGGATCGCCGCGCTGCCGAAGACCGCCGCAACCGCGAAAACCGCCCCGGCCGCCTGGCACCCGACAGCTACACCCCGAGTCCGTACGACTGGCGCTCGCGCCAGCAGTCCAACAGCCCGGACAAGCCGTGATGGCCTGGCGCTGACCCCGCTACCCCCACAACTCTCCAGCCACCATGAAGCCACGTACCCACTCCCTCATAGCCGGCCTGTGCGTGGTCTTTCTGGGCGCACTACCTCCATTGGGTGCCCAGGCGCAGGTGGTGCGCTGCACTGACGCTGCCACGGGCAAGGTCACCTACACCGACGGCAAATGCGCCAGCGGCACCACCGTGCGTGAGGTGGAGGCCCGCAAAACTCCGCAGGAGATCCAGCAGGAGCGCGAAGAAGCCGCCGAGGCGCTGGCGCGCAAACAGCAGCGCTTGCAGGCCGAGGCGACCGCCGCCGAGACCGAATCACGGCGCAATACACAACGCGACCAGACCGCTCCTGCCAAAACCACAGACTACGCACGCTCCCCGGAGTGCGCCCGTTCACGGCGCAACCTGGATGTGGTGTTGAGCAGCGTCACCGGCGGCGGCTACGAACAAAACCTGCGGGTGGAGGCGGCGCAGCGGCAGGTCGACCTGGACTGCCTGGGCCCTCAGGGCTATGCGGAGGTGGAGAAGTCCCGCCCCCGGTCAACTAGCACTACGACGCCGGTAGTCGTCGTGCCCCCACCGCATTACCCGGTGCGGCCTACGCCGGTGCAACCGCCGGCGCCCACCCCCAAAAAATTCACGCAGTGCAACGTGTTCCGCTGCTACGACGCCCAGGGCAATAGCTACCCCCGCTGATCTGGCGCCCATGTGGGCAAGGTGAGGAGAGCGCGGATTTCTCCAGCCTCTCAGGCTCGCAACCCCTCGGCCACACTGGGGTAGCGCAACCGCAGACCCAGCTCGCGCAGCATGCGCTGGTTGTCCAGCCGGCGCGATTCGCTCATGAAACTCAGCAGCATCAGCGACAGCTGCTCTTGCGCCGTGCTGCGAGGCACGCGCGGCGGGCGAGGCAGGTCATACAGATCAGCCGCCAGATCAAAGTAGTCGCCCATCTTCATGTGGGTGGAGTCGCTCACGTTGTAGGCGCGCTGCGGGCGCCCCTTCCACACAGCCGCCATGCAGGCGCGCGCCAGGTCTTCGGCATGGATGTGGTTGGTGAACACATCGTCCTCGGCCACCAGCACAGGCGTGCCCCGGCGCAAGCGCGCCTCCGGGGTGCCACCCTCTCGGTCAGGCGCGTAGATGCCGGGAATGCGCAACACGGTGGCCCGCACGCCGGCACGGCCCAAGTGGCGCACGGCGCGCTCGGCATTCACACGGCGCTGGGCGCGAGGTGTGCCGGGGGCCACGGCCCGAGTCTCTGGCACCAGGGCCCCCTGGCAGTCGCCATACACACCGCTGGTGGACGCGTAGGCCAACGACATTGGCAAGCTGCGCAGCCGCAGCGCGCGAGTCAGCGCCACGGTACGGGGGTCGCGCCACCAGGCATCGCCCCCTGCGCCCTCCCCCGGCGGGGGCGCCAGATGCAGCACCCGCGTCGCCAGGCCAGACAGCCTGCGCAAGGTGCCCGCATCGTCCAGATTGCCCACCAGAGGCCGGGCCCCTTGTGCCCGCAGCTCCGCCACCCGCCCAGCGCTGGAGGTCAGTGCCAGCACCTGCATGCGCCCGGCCCCGGGGCCCGTCTGCAGATGGCGCAGCACCCGTTGACCTACATCACCACAGCCCACGATGAGCAGGCGTTCGCGACGAAAGCGCGCTGGCAGCGCGCCGAGGGGGTTCTGGTTTGAGGGCAAAATCGGGTCCGTTTGCTTAGCTAGAGACGACTCCAAGGATACCCACACATGACCAGCGCCGAGGCTGCCACCACCGCAGCGTTTCAGATCACCGTGCAGCCCAGTGGCCGCGCTTTCAGTGCCAATGCGGGCGAAGYCATCCTGGCCGCCGCCATCCGCAGTGGCGTGGGCCTGCCCTACGGCTGCAAGGACGGCGCCTGTGGCTCGTGCAAGTGCAAAAAACTCAGCGGCACCGTGCAGCACGGCGCCCACCAATCCAAGGCCCTCACGGCCGATGAAGAGGCCGCAGGCCTGGTGCTGACCTGCTGCGCACAGCCACTGTCCGACGTGGTGCTCGAATCGCGCCAGGTCACCGACGAAAGCGCCTACCCCGTCAAGAAGATGCCAGTGCGCGTGGCCTCGCTCGAAAAGAAATCAGACGATGTGATGCAGGTGCGCCTGCAGCTGCCTGCCGCAGACACCTTCCGATACCACGCGGGCCAGTACATTGAGTTCATCCTGCGCGACGGCGCCCGACGCGCTTACTCGATGGCCAACGCGCCGCACACCCAGGCAGAGGCACCGGGTGTGGAGCTGCACATTCGACACATGGCCGGCGGCAAGTTCACCGACCATGTGTTTGGGGYGATGAAAGAGAAGGAAATCCTGCGTGTCGAAGGTCCGTTTGGCAGTTTTTTCCTGCGCGAAGACTCCGACAAGCCCATCGTGCTGCTGGCATCCGGCACCGGCTTTGCCCCCATCAAGGCGCTGATCGAGCACCTGCAGTTCAAGGGCATCAGCCGCCCCACCGTGTTGTACTGGGGCGGCCGTCGCCCTGGCGATCTGTACCTGGCCGACTGGGTGCAGGCCCGCGTGGCCGAATTGCCGTGGTTGCGCTACGTTCCGGTCATTTCCAACGCGCTGCCCGAGGACGGCTGGACCGGCCGCACAGGCTTTGTGCACCAGGCGGTGCTGGACGACTTTGCGGATCTCTCAGGTCACCAGGTCTATGCCTGCGGCGCGCCCATCGTGGTCGAGTCCGCCCGTGACGCCTACAGCGCCCAGCGCGGCCTGCCGCCGGAAGAGTTTTTTGCCGACGCATTCACGTCGGAAGCCGACAAACACGGCGGCTGACACGCCCCCGCAAGGCCGATAAAGACACCTGGACCACGACCCATGGTGCGTGCAGCGCCCGCCCCGCCAGCCCCGCAGGGCGCGCCCCGCCGCTGGCATCAAGTCCGGCGCGGAGGCTTCATTGCCACGCTGCTGTGCCTGGCGGCCCTGCTGGTGTGGGGCGCTGGCGAATGGGCCGAGCAAAGCGAACGCGACGCCCAGTGGGACAACCTGCGCCGCCTGGGCGAGGTGCAAGCCCTGGCGCTGCGTGGCGTGGCCACGCGCTACAACTACCTGCCCTTCACGGCCGCGCAGCACCCGCTGGTGCGGCAGCTACTGCAGCGGCCCGCATCACAGGCCGTGCGGGACGCCGCCAACGCCTACCTGCAGGCGGTGAACCAGCACGCGGGCTCCGACATGCTGTACGTGATGGACCCGCAGGGCCTCACCCTCGCGTCCAGCAACTGGGACACCCCCAACAGCTTTGTGCACCAGAACTACGGCAACAGGCCGTACTTTCGCGATGCCCTGGCGGGCCAGACGGGCCGCTTTTATGGCGTGGGTAAGACCACGGGCGAACCCGGCCTGTTTGTCTCGGCCCCCGTGGTCGATGCGGGCCGCGTGATCGGCGTGGTGGCGGTCAAGGTACGCATGGAACCCATCTCGGACCCATGGGCCCAGCTGCGCGATCCAGTGTTCGTGACGGACGAGCGGGGCATCGTCTTTCTCGGCTCCGTGCCCGGCTGGCTCTACCGCACCAGCCAGCCCTTGCCCACCCCACTCGTGCAGCAGCTGCAGCACAACGAACAGTACGGCACAGGATGGACCCCGCGCGCCGTGCCCTGGACCCTGCACCCCCAAAACGACCCGCCCGGTACTGAACTGCGCCTTGACGGCGCTGGCGGCAAAAGCTACCTGGCGTTCGAAGAGAAGCTGCCCGACCTGGGCTGGACCCTCACCGTCACTGCCGACAGCCGCGTGGTGGCCCTGGCGCGGCAACAGGCCTGGGCGCTGGCCACGCTGGCGTCGGGCCTGCTGGTGCTGGGTGCGCTGTACTGGCAATTGCGCGAGCGGCGCCTCGCCGAAAACCGGCTGGCCCGCATCGAACTGGAGCAGCGCGTACAAGAGCGTACCCACGCGCTGCAGCAGGCACAGGCGTTCCGCCAGTCCATGGAGGACTCGCTGCTGGTGGGCATGCGCGCCCGCGACCTCGAAGGGCGCATCGTCTATGTCAACGCGGCCATGTGCGATATGGTGGGCTACCGGGCCGACGAACTCATCGGCCAGCTGCCGCCCTACCCGTACTGGCACCCTGACGAGCTGGACCGCCACTGGAACGACAGCGACACGGTGCTGGCCGGCAACGCGTTTCCGCAGGGGCGGGAGAACCGGCTGAGGCACCGTGACGGGTCGGACGTGTACACGATGTTCTACACCACACGCCTGATCGACGGCAGCGGCCAGCACATCGGCTGGATGAGCTCGGTGGTCAACATCACCGCGCAGAAGCGGGCCGAAGAGCAGCAGCAGCAGCGCGAGACCCAGCTGCAGCGGGTGCAGCGCGTGATCACCGTCGGCGAGATGGCATCCACCCTGGCCCACGAGCTGAACCAGCCGCTGGCCGCCCTGGTCAACTATGCGGCTGCCGCACGGGCGCTGGCCGCCCAGGGCAAGACCGGCCCCCTCCACGACAGCCTGGAGGCCCTGTCGGCCCAGGCGCTGCGGGCCGCCGACATCGTGGGTCGTATCCGCCGCTGGGTGCGCCAGCACCCTGAAAGCCGCGAGCCTTGCGATCTGTCTGCCATCGTGGAGCAGTCGCTGGAGCTGCTCTTGCGCGCCGAGGCTCGCCGCCAGGGGATCCCTGTGCGTGTGGAACAGGCCGGCGCCCCTTTGCCGGTGAACGCAGACCGTGTGCTGCTGGAGCAGGTGGTGATCAACCTGGGCCTGAACGCCCTGCAGGCCATGCAGACCCACCAGCCCCCGCCCGGCGGGCACGAATTGCGGCTGCGCATGGCCGCAGACGATGGCCAAGCGCTGGTGCAAGTGCTGGACCGGGGCCCAGGCCTGCCGCCCGGCATCGCCGAGCGCCTGTTCGAGCCTTTCTTCACCACACGTTCCGACGGTCTCGGCCTGGGTCTCAACATCTGCCGCTCCATCATTGAAAGCATGGGGGGCCAATTACAGGCCCGCAATCGCGAAGGCGGCGGCGCGGTCTTCGAGATCCGCCTGCCATGCCCCCCCGCCAACGAGAATGCCACCGCGCCATGACCTACGACACTGCCCCCATCGCCGCTGACTCGCTGGACCCCACTGCGGTCTACATCGTGGACGACGACGAAGGCGTGCGCCAATCGCTGGCCGCACTGCTGCTGGCACGCGGGTACACGGTGCGAGCATTTGACGGCGGCGAGGCCTTTCTGGCGCAGGCTGCACTGGACCACCCCGGCTGCGTGCTGCTGGACCTGCGCATGGAAGGCTTGAGCGGGCTGCAGGTGTTCCACGAACTCGGCCAGCGCCACAGCGCGCTCAAGACCGTGTTCCTATCGGCCCACGGTGAGCTGTCCTCCGCCGTGGCAGCCGTCAAACAAGGGGCGGTGGACTGGCTCGAAAAACCGTGCAACGAAGCCACTTTGCTGGCCGCTGTCGAAAAGGCCTCCACGCTGTCGCAAACGCAAGCACGGCAGACACAACGGCAGCACCAGCTGCGCGAGCGCTGGAACGCCCTGAGCCCACGCCAGCAAGAGGTGGCCCAGCTGCTGGGCACGGGCCTCAGCAGCAAGGAAGTGGCCCGTGCACTGGCGCAGCGTGACCCGGAGCGCCCCATCGACCCGCGCACCGTGGACACACACCGGTCCGCCATCTTCCTGAAGCTGGACATCCGCTCGTCGCACGAACTGGGCATGCTGGTGGAAGACCTGGGCGTGGCGCTCAGCGCGCCTCGCAAGGCATGAACGTCCCCGCCTGACCATCACCCCCTCAGGGCTTCATAAGCTTTCTTACGATTTTTTTGCACAATGGCGCCCATGAACCGCAGAAACCTCATCCTCCTCGCCACCGCCGCTGCCACTGCAACGGCTTTTTCGTCCCCCGCCGTCTGGGCTCAGGATGCCGGCCAGCCCATCCGCCTGATCGTGCCGTATGCCCCGGGCGGCCCCATCGACGTCACGGCCCGCGCACTGGCCGAGCGCGTGCGCGAATCGCTGGGCACGGTCATCATCGACAACAAGGGCGGCGCGGGCGGCAACATCGGCGCCGACGCGATTGCCAAGGCTGCACCCGATGGCCTGACCATCGGCATCGCGGCCACCGCCACCCACGCAGTCAACCCCTGGCTGTATGCCCGCATGCCCTATGACGCAGGCAAGGACTTTGCCGGCATCACGCAGATGGTGCGCGTGCCCAATGTGCTGGTCATGAACGCCGCCAAGGCCGAGCAGCTCAAGATCCACACCGTGACCGACCTCATCGCCTACGCCAAGGCCAACCCCGCCAAGCTCAACTACGGCAGTGGCGGCAACGGCAGCGCGGGCCACCTGGCGGGCGAGATGTTCAAGCAGCGCGCCGGCATCTACGCGCTGCACATCCCCTACCGGGGCGCCAACCCGGCCCAGCTGGCACTGCTGGCGGGCGAGGTGGACTTCAACATCGACAATCTGGCCGCCGCAGCGCCCAACATCCGCGCGGGCAAGCTCAAGGCGCTGGCCGTGACCTCGCTCGACGCCTCGGCCTCGCTGCCCGGCGTGCCACCGCTGTCCGCGACTTTCAAGGGTTTTTCCATCGACACCTGGTGGGGCCTGGTGGCRCCGGCCGSCACGCCCAAGCCCATCATCGACAAGCTGAACAAGGCTTTTGTGGCGGCACTGAACGCGCCCGAAACGAAGACCCGCTTTGCCGCATTGCTGGCGGAGCCCGTGGCCACCACGCCGCAGCAGTTCGACAGCTTCATGGCCAGCGAGCGTGCCAAGTACCAGCAAGTGGTGAAGGCGTCCGGGGCAAAAGTCGATTGACTCTCTGAGACGCAATCCGCTCGGTGCTGCCGCCTGAGGCGGCACCTCTTCGATGCCGTCCACGCCTGCGCGGGCGGGCTTGCGGCTGCGGCCTCCCAGCCCCCCGAGAGAGACGCCACCCGAAGCCCGGCG
The DNA here is from genome assembly GCF_056175785.1 of Acidovorax sp. LjRoot204. NCBI lineage: Bacteria > Pseudomonadati > Pseudomonadota > Betaproteobacteria > Burkholderiales > Comamonadaceae > Acidovorax > Acidovorax sp. LjRoot204. The sequence continues at coordinate 18,531 of NZ_JBGFFF010000010.1, read as the reverse complement.
GAGCCGGTTCCACGGTGGCACTGGCATTGGACCGCGTCAGTTTCATCTGTCGCACACAAAGCCAATGCAGAGGGGAATATTTTTAAGCCTTTTCAGGCCCTGGCGCTTATCTACAAAGCGCAAAAAGCTCCCAATTTAGGAGCAAATTATTCACCTACCAAAGCGCCCACCCAAGCCGGGCCTTCCAGCTGGTGGATGTCCTGAGACGCTACGGCCTGCAACACCGACGCATCCACCCGCCCAGGCACCAGATCGGCCAGGGGGCGCAGCACGAACGCGCGCTCCGCCATGCGGGGGTGGGGCACGGTGAGGGTGGGGGTGTCGATCACTTGGTCGCCAAACCACAGAATGTCGAGGTCCAGCGTGCGCGGCGCGTTGCGGTAGGGGCGCTCGCGGCCGGCAGATAGCTCGATGGCTTGCAGGGCACCCAGCAGGGCCTCAGGTGCCAGGGTCGTTGTCAGCTCGGCCACGGCATTGAGGTAGTCCGGGCCACCGGCATCGACCGGTGCGCTGCCATAGAGCGGCGACACGCGCAGGACCCGCGTGCCGGGCAATTGACCCATGGCCGCCAAAGCCTTGCGCAAGGCGGCTTGCCGCTCTCCCAGATTGGCCCCCAGGCCCACATAGACCCGAGAGGGCCGCTCAGCCTGCTCCCCCACGTCCAGCAAACTCACTCGCCAGCCGCAGCAGGTGCTGCACCTTCGCCGCCACCACCACCGGGCTTGCGGCGACGACGGCGGCGCTTCTTGGGCGCGCCACTTTCGGCAGCCCATTCGGTCTCGCCGCCCGCATGGTCAGTGTCTTGGACGGTGCCAGGGGCACGAGGTGCTGCAGCAGGTGCACTGCGAGGCACACGCTTGACCACAGGCTGCGCTTTCTGGCGGGCCTTCTGCTCTTCCTTGGCCTGGTCCATCAGGTCGTCGCGGCGCTCATCGTCCGCCGCCTGGAAGTCTTGCCACCACTCGGCCAGGGCTTCCTCGACTTCGCCCACATCGGCGCGCAGGCGCATGAAGTCGAACCCGGCGCGAAAGCGCGGCTGCATGACCATGCCGAACGGCGTGTTGCCCACGCGCTTTTCAAACCGCGGCTGCATCACCCAGATCTCACGCATGTCGGCGGCCAGCTTGCCGCGGCCCGACACGTCGCCAATGCGTTTGTCGAACACCTCGTCGATGGCCTCTTGCAGCGCGGGCAGCGGGTGTTTGCGCTGGTTCAGGCGCTCCTGCCAGCCATTGCGCACGTCKKCCCACAGCACGCAGGCCAGMARGAAGCTSGGSGCCACGGGCTTGCCTTCGYYSACGCGGCGGTCGGTGTCCWSCAGSGCCGCYTTSACRAASGGYKKGTCGGCSCGCTCCACSRCCACGTCSAGCAGCGGRTAGATGCCCTTGGMSAKGCCCAGCTTGCGCAGCTGCTCGAYGGTGGCRATGGCGTGSCCRGTCTGCAGCAGCTTGAGCATTTCGTCRAACAKGCGGCTTTGSGGSACSTCGGCCAGCAGGGCCTGCGACTSSACCAGCGGCGCGGCCGWCTTGGCWTCSATSYTGAAGCCCAGCGSSSYGAGCTTGGCCGMRAARCGSAYGGCGCGGATGATGCGCACCGGGTCTTCGCGGTAGCGCGTGGCSGGRTCGCCRATCATGCGCAGCGTCTTCTTCTTCGCGTCCTGCAAACCCTTGTGGTAGTCCACCACGATCTGGCTGACCGGGTCGTAGTACATGGCGTTCACGGTGAAATCGCGGCGCGTCGCGTCTTCGTCCTGTGGGCCCCAGACGTTGTCGCGCAGCACGCGGCCGCTGGCGTCCACGGCATGCTGCATGCCCGACAGCTGCGCCTTGCTGGTCTTTTCGTTGCCAGCCACCTGACCCGCTGCGGCATTGTCGAGGTAGGCCCGGAAGGTGGAGACCTCGATCACCTCGTGCTCGCGGCCCCGGCCGTGCACCACATGCACGATGCGAAAGCGCTTGCCGATGATGAAGGCGCGGCGAAACAGGCCCTTGACCTGTTCAGGCGTGGCGTTGGTGGCCACGTCGAAGTCCTTGGGGCGCAGGCCCAGCAGCAGGTCGCGCACAGCGCCACCCACGATGTAGGCCTCGAAGCCGGCGTCTTTGAGCGTCTGCACCACCTCGGCGGCGCGGCGGTCCACCAGCTCGGGGTTGATGCCGTGCACGCTGGCGGGCACCTCTTCGCGCTTGCCGAAATGGGGCTTGCCGCCGGAGGTCCCGGGCGTCGATTTGCCCAGCAGTTTGTCGATGAACTTCTTGATCATGGGTAGGGAGATATCAGGGGACTGCGAGCGCAGGGGGTCAGGAGGCCGTCTGGCTGGCAGGCTCGGCAAACAGGTCCAGTATGCGCCAGCCGCGCTCCTGGGCCAGGGCGCGCAGGCGCGGGTCGGGGTTGGTGGCGACCGGGTGGTTCACCTTATCCAGCAGGGGCACGTCGTTCATGGAGTCGCTGTAGAAGGTGCTCTCCACGTCGGCCCAGCTGAGCTGCCGCTCGGCCAGCCATTGTTCCATGCGGCGCACCTTGCCTTCGCGCATGGTCGGGATACCGTCAATCTCGCCGGTGTACCAGCCGCTGGCGTCGCGCACCAGCTGCACGGCCAGCAGTTGCGGCACCCCCAGCGCCTGGGCGATGGGGGTGGTCACGAACTCGTTGGTGGCAGTGACGATCACCACCTCGTCGCCCGCCGCCTGGTGCTGGCGGATCAGGTCGAGCGCCTGGGGCTGGATGGCGGGGGTGATGACCTCGCGCATGAACTGCTGGTGCGCCGCCGCTGCGGCCTCGGGCCCGCGCAGGCGCACGGCCTCGGTCGCAAAACGCACGTAGTCGTGTACATCGAGCGTTCCCGCCTGGTAGTGGGCATAGAACTCGTCGTTGCGGCGCGCGAACTCCACCGGGTCGTTCCAGCCGATGCGGATGGTGAACTCGCCCCACTCGTAGTCAGAGTCGAGCGGCAGCAGCGTGTGGTCCAGGTCAAACAGCGCCAAGCGAAGGCGGCTTCTTTGCATTTCAATCATTCAATAAGTTACGCTGCGCGAGCGGTTGCAAAAACTGTCGCTGCCCAAACCCAGCGGCCGCCGCGCAAGGGCCGCCCCGCCGCGCTGGCGGCGTCCTCCTTCCCGCGGTGCTCAGCACAGCGAGAGAAGGGGGAAGCGGCGCAGCCGCTCAGGGGGTTGTCCCTCATTTTTTATTCCGACTCGAGCATTGTCTTGAGCAGCGGAATCGTGATGGCACGCTGGGTGCGCAGGGCAAAGGCGTCGAGCTGGTCCAGCAGCTGCATCAGGCTGCCCAGGTCGCGCGAAAAGCGGTTGAGCATGTAGTCCATGACTTCGTCGCCCAGGAACACGCCGCGCGCATCGGCCTCCTGGCGCAGCACGGCGCGGCGCTCGGCCTCGCCCAGCAGTTGCAGCTGGAACACATGGCCCCAGCCCAGACGGCTGCGCAGGTCGTCGCGCAGCGGCAAGTCGGCGGGGGGCAGATCGCCAGCCGCCAGCACCCAGCGCTGGCTACCGCTGGCGGGGCTGATGGCATTGACGAACCAGTTGAAGGCCGTGGCCTGCTGGGCGGTGCTGTACAGGTGCACGTCGTCCATGACCACGGCGGCCCAGCGCTCGTCAAAGTCTGGCGGCTCACCCACCGAGGGGTCGAGCCAGCCCACGCTGGAGCCCTGCTCGCGCAGGGCCTGGCGCACGGCCTGGAGCAAATGGGTCTTGCCGCTGCCCGGCTCGCCCCAGAGGTAGGTGGGCACCGGGGAGCGGGTGGCTTCACTGCTGCCCGCCCCGGCGGCCAGGCGCAGGTGCTGCAGCGCGGCCTCGTTGGGCCCGGCAAAAAAACGGTCCAGGGTGGGCCCGGTGGCCAGGCCGATGTCCAGCGCCAGTTGCTTCATCGTCATGCGCGGCGCCCGCACAGTACAGGCTGAACCGTGGCGGAAGGTGCGGAAGCGGCGGTCAGGAAGAGGGTCAGCAGCGGCATCACAAGTGGGTGGGAAGGCACCGGGCCGTCGATGACTGCGGCCAGGCGCGGCGACAAAGTGGCATACGGCGCGTGGTCACCGACCGGCTCCCTCGCAGGGGCTGGGCGACAATGGCCGCGATTTTAGTCTGCTGCCAGCCCCCTGGGCCGCCGCCCGGCACCACCGTCCCCTGCCTTGCACCATGACACCTCCCGCCGCCCCCGCCAAGCGCCTGCCCGCCAGCATCTGGGCGCTGGGCTTCGTCAGCCTGTTGATGGACGTGTCGTCCGAGATGATCCACAGCCTGCTGCCGGTGTTCCTGGTCACCACGCTGGGCGTGAGCATGCTCGCGGTGGGCCTGATCGAGGGCGCGGCCGAGGCCACAGCGCTGGTACTCAAGGTGTTTTCGGGGGTGTTGAGCGACTGGTGGGGGCGGCGCAAGCCGCTGGCGGTGCTCGGCTACGGGCTCGGGGCACTGTCCAAACCCCTGTTTGCCATCGCGCCCACCGTGGGCCTGGTGGTCATGGCGCGCCTGCTCGACCGGGTGGGCAAGGGCATACGCGGCGCGCCGCGCGACGCGCTGGTGGCCGACCTTGCGCCGCCCGGCATGCGGGGCGCAGCATTCGGGCTGCGGCAGTCCCTGGACACCGTGGGCGCCTTTTTGGGCCCACTGCTGGCCATGGGGCTGATGCTGCTGTGGGCCAATGACTTCCGCGCCGTGTTCTGGGTGGCCGTGATTCCGGCCGCCCTGTGCGTGGCACTGCTCCTGGTGGGCGTGCGCGAGCCCGAGCGCGCCGCCAGCGCCGTGCGCACCAACCCCATCCGTCGCGAGAACCTGCGCCGCCTGGGTGGCGCCTACTGGTGGGTGGTGGCGCTGGGCGCCGTGTTCACGCTGGCACGCTTCAGCGAGGCATTTTTGGTGCTGCGCGTGCAACAGGGTGGCCTGCCGCTGGCCTGGACGCCCCTGGTGCTGGTGCTGATGAACGTGGTGTTTGCACTGGGCGCCTACCCGCTGGGCAAACTGGCAGACAGCACCCGCCACACCACGCTGCTGGCCTGGGGGCTGGTAGCGCTGATCGCTGCCGATGCGCTGCTGGCCTTCAGCGACCGGGGCGCCGCCGCCTGGCTGGGGATTGCGCTATGGGGCCTGCACATGGCCATGACGCAGGGGCTGCTGGCCACCATGGTGGCCGACACCGCACCGGCCGACCTGCGGGGCACGGCGTTTGGCATGTTCAACCTGGTCAGCGGCGTGGCGCTGCTGGTGGCCAGCGGCCTGGYAGGCCTGCTGTGGGACCGGCTGGGCGCCAGTGCCACGTTTGGTGCCGGAATCCTGTTTGCCACGCTGGCGCTGGCGGGTGTGTTGGTGCAATCTGCCCGGCACGGCCGCACACCAAAGCCCCCAGTACCGCAGGGCTGAGGTGGTGGGCCTGAGCGTGCCCCTTAAAATCCCCGGATTCCAGCCCGCCCGGCGGGCCTACCAGCACCACACCACCCATGAGCTCTTCTGCCCCCTCCACCCCCATCTCCTACAAAGACGCCGGCGTTGACATCGACGCGGGCGACGCMCTGGTCGASCGCATCAAGCCGCTSGCCAAGAAGACCMTGCGCGAAGGCGTGCTGGCSGGCATCGGCGGCTTTGGCGCGCTGTTYGARGTGCCCAAGCGCTACAAGGAGCCSGTGCTGGTSWSYGGCACCGAYGGCGTGGGCACCAAGCTCAAGCTGGCSTTYGAATGGAACATGCACGACACSGTSGGCATCGACCTGGTGGCCATGAGCGTGAACGACGTGCTGGTGCAGGGCGCCGAGCCCCTGTTCTTCCTGGACTACTTTGCCTGCGGCAAGCTCGACGTGGACACAGCTGCGGCCGTGGTCGGCGGCATCGCCAAGGGCTGCGAACTCTCCGGTTGTGCGCTGATCGGCGGCGAAACGGCCGAAATGCCCGGTATGTACCCGGCGGGCGAATACGACCTGGCCGGCTTTGCCGTGGGCGCAGTCGAAAAGTCCAAGATCCTGACCGGCAAGGACGTGGCCCCTGGCGACGTGGTGCTGGGCCTGGCCAGCCACGGCGTGCACTCCAATGGCTTCTCGCTGGTGCGCAAGTGCATTGACCGCGCTGAAAGCCAGGGCACCGTGCCCGCCACGCTGGACGGCAAGCCCTTCAAGCAAGCCATCATGGAGCCCACCCGCCTGTACGTGAAGAACGTGCTGGCCGCGCTGGCCGCTCACCCSATCAAGGCMCTGGCCCACATCACGGGCGGYGGYYTGCTSGAGAACATCCCCCGCGTGCTGCCCGACGGCACCGCCGCGCACCTGAAGAAGGGCAGCTGGCCCCAGACCGAGCTGTTCGCCTGGCTGCAGAAGACGGCGGGCATCGACGACATCGAGATGAACCGCACCTTCAACAACGGCATCGGCATGGTGGTGGTGGTGGATGCGGCCAACGCCGAAGCCACGGCCGCCACGCTGCGAGCTGCCGGTGAACAGGTCTACGCGATTGGCACGATCGCAGCGCGTGGCGAAGGCGCCGCCGTGGTGGTGGCTTGATACCCGGCCAGCAACACCGCCCCCTCACCGCGCATGGCGCAGCGCCCCGCTCCACCCCCCTCAGCGCAACCTGAGCCCACGCCCACCACCCTGCCCCCGCGCGCCCTGAACCAGGGCATCGTGGTGGCCAGCTATCTGCTGGTGGCCGCTGCGCTGCTGCTGGTGATGTGGCGTGGCCTGCTGCCCGGCCTGCTGTGTGTGTGCCTGGGCTTTTTGCTCACCCGGGCGCTCACGGGCTGGTTTGCAGCGGGGCTGGGCCGGATCCAGCGCCAAGCCGCCCCATCCCCCACCAGCCTGCGCGTGGCCCAGGTCACGGCCGCTGGTCTGGTGATGCTGCTGCCCCTGGCGCTGCTGGCGCTGGGCCTGACCCATTCGCGTGGCTACCTGGTCAGCGCACCGCAGCAGTACCAGGAACTGCTCACCTACATGGCCCGCACGGTGCTGGAGCTGCGCCTGAAGCTGCCCGCCGACATGGCCTCCCACCTGCCCGAGGGCGTGGCCGACATCCAGCGCATCATTGCCAGCTATCTGGGCGCCAAGGCCGGTGCGCTGGCCATGGCGGGGCGGGCCTGGCTAGCCGGTGTGCTGTTTGCCTATGTGGGCCTGCTCATCGGCGCGCTTGCCGCCGTGCGCCCGCCGGTGCTGGCGCGCGGCCCGCTGGCCCAGCAGCTCAAGCTGCGCATCACGCTGTTTGGCGAGGCGTTCCGCCAGATCGTGGCGGCGCAGTTCTGGATCGCGGCSTTCAACACSCTGCTSACCGCCCTSTTCCTGCTGTTCGTGCTGCCGGTGTGGGGGCTGCAGCTGCCTTACACGCCGGYSCTGRTCACSYTSACCTTCGTGGCSGGSCTTGTGCCCATCGTGGGYAACCTGGTGTGCAACGTGGTGATCACCATCGTGGGGCTTTCGGTGTCGCCGCTGGCGGCCGCCGCCTGCCTGGGGTTTTTGATCCTGATCCACAAGGCCGAATAYGTGATCAACGCCAAGGTGGTSGGCMGCCGCACSCAGATGSGSGTGTGGGAGCTKCTGASSGTGATGTTCGTGGCCGAGGCSGTGTTYGGCCCKKCSGGGCTGGTGGCGGCGCCGCTKTTCTATGCGTACCTCAAGAAGGAACTGGTGGCCGCTCGGCTGGTGTGACCGCAGCCGGGCAGTGGCCTGCGRCCCCCCCGGAGCCACCCGCACGGATAGTCACTTTTTGATAGCAGCAAGCACAATCAGCACTAGCGCTTGCGGCCATTTTTTTGACTATTTTGCGAATTGACGGGCCGCAAAGGCCCAGATGAGCGCCGACGCATCGGGCCCGGCCGGGTCGCTGTAGGGCAACTGCGCGGCGCCGCCGCTCCAGGCATGGGCCAGCCCGACCACCTCACGCAGCGCCACCACGGTACGGCCCCGGGCCTTGAATTCGGTCACCCGCATGGGGTATCGCTGGCCCCTCTGCAAGGTGCGGATGGCACCCGCCCGCGCCCCCAACGCACCGGCCCACAACAAGGCGGTCGCCGCCGCGTTGCGCACCGACACCACACCATCGGCATCGCCATGCACGATCAACAGCGGTGGTAAGGCCGCAGGGGCGCTGACGGGCAGTACGGTAGCGTCCGTCGGTGCGACCGCAGCGGCAACCGCAGGAGGGTCCGGCAGATGGGCCTCGCGGCGGCCATGCATGGCCGCCAGGGCCGTAGCGGCGGATTCGGCCGTGCCGGGCGCCACACCGGAATGCATGGCCACCGCGCAGAACCGGTGGGGGTAAAGCGCCGCCATCAGCACCGCCATGCTGGCGCCTGCCGACAACCCGGCCACCGCCACCCGCGCCAGGTCCACCGGCAGGCGGCGCGCCACCTTGTCCACGGCGGCCAGCAGCGTGGCGGCTTCGGCCTCGGCCCGGCCATTGCGGCGTTCAAACCAGTTCCAGCAGCCGTGGGCGTTGGCCATGCGCTCCTGCTCGGGGTACAGCACCACAAACCGATGGCGCGCCGCCAGCCGGTTCATGCGCGACACGGCGGCAATGTCCCGCCCCGTCTGGCCGCAGCCGTGCAGCATGACCAGCAGCGGCAGCTTTTCGCCCGGGCGCAGGGCCAGCCCGGCAGGCACATAGGCATGAAACCGCCGCGCCCCCGCCGGGCCGGGGGCCACGCCAGACATCCACTCGCCCCGTGACGGCACCGGCTTGCCTGCGGGGCGCGGTGTGCGGGCCGTGGAGGGCATCTTGGCAACCGCCGCCTTGCGCGGCGCTGTCCGCAGTTTGGACGCTGCCTTGGCCCGCACCGGCCGGGTGCTGGCCCGCGCAGCCCGCGCGAAGGCCTTGAGATTGCGCTGGTAGGCCCGCGTCAGGGACGACAGCGAGAACAGGCGGGAGCGGCGGGGCATAGGCGGGCAGGTGGTCTGGCGGTCGATGTTCAAAGACAAGGGAAAACCCTAGTCACCTTAACAGCTTCCCGCATAGCTCGGATAGCGCTATGTCTTTGATAGCTTGAAAGGCAATATGTACCGTCGCATAACGCTGATATGACTCCAAAACCCGCTTCACAGGGTCAGCGCGGCACCTGAAATGGGCTGGGGGCGCCAGCCAGGCCCGTCATTCGCCACAGAATGATGGCTGAAATTGATCGAATCCTGTCTCCGTCAGTTCGGACCGTCGGCCGCTTTGCAGCGAACATAAGCACATCCAAACCACTGCCTCTGTGAGCACACCATGAAAACCTGTCTGATAGTGATTGATGTCCAGGAATCGTTCCGCCACCGTCCCTTTTTCACCGAACACGACCTGCCTGCCTACCTGCAAGCGCAGAACGCGCTGATCGACGGGTGTGTCGCCCAGAGTATCCCGGTGCTGCGTGTGTTCCACAGCGACGGCCCCGAAGTCGCCGAGAACCCGTTTTCGCAGGCCTCGGGCCAGGTGAGGCCGCTGAAAGGCTTGGCCACCTTCGACGCAGCAGCCACCTTCACCAAGTCGCGCCACAGCGCGTTGGTGGGCACGGGCCTCGATGTGTGGCTGACACGCCATGGCATCCGGCGCCTGATCGTGAGCGGCATCCGSACCGARCAATGCTGCGAAACCACCRCSCGCCACGCSTCSGACCTGGGCTGGGACGTGGACTACGTGACCGATGCCACGCTGACCTGGGACATGGTGCAGCCCGACGGCCAGGTGCTGGCGGCGGCCGACATCAAGACCCGCACCGCCACCGTGCTGCAAGGCCGCTTTGCGACCCTGTGCACCGTGCAACAGGCGCTGGACCGGGCGGCCGCATGAGCAGCGCCCAGCCATTGCAGGTCGCCATCCTGGTGTTCGACGACGTGGAGGCCCTGGACCTGGGCGGGCCCTATGAGGTCTTCACCACTGCCAGCCGCATGCACCAGCGGCAACATCCCGGCGCGCCTGCACCGTTTGTGGTGCAGTGCGTGGCCCGCAGCCTGGACCCGGTGCGCGCCCGGGCGGGTTTGCGCGTGTTGCCCGATGCGGACTTTGCCAGCGCCACCGCGCCCGATGTGCTGATCGTGCCCGGCGGCGTGGTCGATGCCGCTGCGGCCTGCCCTGCCACCCGCGCCTGGGTCGCCCAGGCGGCAGGCCGTGCGCAGATCACGGCCTCGGTGTGCACAGGGGCCTTCATCCTGGCCGCAGCCAGTGTGCTGACCGAAGGCCCGGCAACCACCCACTGGGAGGACACCGCCGACCTGCGCACGCAGTACCCCACGCTCGACGTGCAGGAGAATGTGCGCTGGGTGGACCGGGGCGCGCTGGTCACATCCGCTGGCATCAGCGCTGGCATCGACATGAGCCTGCACCTGGTCACCCGGCTGCTGGGCGCGGCGCTGTCCGAGCGCACGGCCCGCCAGATGGACACGCCCTGGAACCCCCAGCCCTGACACGCTTTTAGCCTGACCCAAAACCATCGATGCAGAACCCGGCCTCGTCCCCCATCCACGTCTATTTCGCCCTGCTGCCGGGCAGCCTGGTGCTGGACTGGGCGGGCCCGGCCGAAGCGCTGCGCATCGCCAATCAGACCCTGGCCAAGCAAGGCCAGCCCGAGCGGTTTGTGCAGCACTTTGTGAGCCCCACGCCCGAGTCTGTCTCGTCGGTAGGTGCCGTGCTGACCCAGCTGGAGCCGCTGCCTGCCACCCTGCCCAGCCCCGCCTGGGTGGTGCTGGTGGGCCTGGCCGGGCAACACATCGCGGTGGACGGCGACGAGGCCCGCGCGCTGCTGCACTGGCTGCGCGGGCTGCGGCCCGTGGCGGGGCAGCTGGAGCTGATCACCGTGTGCGCGGGCTCGGTGCTGGCCGCCCATGCCGGCCTGCTGACGGGGCGCCGCGCCACCACCCACCACCAGCATCTGGACGAGTTGGCCGCCGTGGACCCGCGCTGCGACGTGGTGGCCAACCGCGTGTTTGTGGCCGACGGCGCCGTGTACAGCAGCGCGGGCGTGACCACAGGCATCGACCTGTTGCTGCACCGCATCTCGGACACCTGCGGCCCCGCGCTGGCCGCGCAGGTGGCACAGGCCATGGTGGTGGCCCTGCGCCGGGGGCCCAACGACCCGGAGTTCTCACCCTTTCTGCACCACCGCAACCACCTGCATCCGGCCCTGCACCGCGTGCAGGACGCCGTGGGCCAACAGCCCCAGGCCGACTGGAGCGTGCCGCAGATGGCCGAGGTGGCCCACACCTCACCCCGGCATCTGACGCGGCTGTTTCTGGAACATGCGGGCATCGCCCCGCTGCAATACCTGCGCCGCATCCGCCTGGCCACGGCCGAGGCCGCGCTGCGGTCCGGACAGAACGTGACGCAGGCAGCGCTGATGGCGGGGTTCAGCTCCGACACGCAGCTGCGCCGGGCCTGGCACCAGTTCGGGCGCGGCGGCACGCCATCACAGGGCAGTGCGCGCAGCCACTGAGGGACCAGTCCGGTGTTATGCCGCGCGATGCACGCGACACGGCACCCGCCCATAATCAAGCCCTTTGCCGCACCACCCGCCGGGTCGCCACCATGCAAGAACCACCCCGCCCCGCCAACGAGCCTGACCGCCTGCAGGCCCTGCGCCAGCTGCTGATTCTGGATACGCCCCCCGAGGAGCGGTTTGACCGCCTGACGGCCTTTGCCGCGCAGGAGTTCGATGTGCCCACGGTTTTGCTGTCACTCATCGACGACGGCCGCCAGTGGTTCAAGTCACGGTTGGGCATGAACCAGTGCGAGACCTCGCGGGGCATCTCGTTCTGCGGCCACGCCATCCTGCAAGACGACATCATGGTCGTGCCCGATGTGAACCAGGACGAGCGCTTCATCGGCAACCCGCTGGTCACCGGCGAGCCCCACATCCAGTTCTATGCCGGCGCCCCGCTCAAGCTGCCGGGCGGGCAGAACGTAGGCACGCTGTGCCTGATCGATAACAAACCGCGCACCCTGGACGACATCGATCTGGCCATCCTGGGCTCGCTGCGCGACCTGGCAGTGGAAGAGCTGGYCCGGCGCCAGCAGGGAGCCTCGGCCCCATGAGTGACCACAGCCCCCAGGACATCCTGCTGATCGAACCCAGCTCGCTGACCGGCAGCATCATTGTGGCCACGGCGCGTCAACTGAACCTGCCCGCCGTGCGGCAGGTGAACAGCGTGCGCATGGCCCATCAGCGGTTGACACACCAGGACTTTGCGGGTGTGATCGTCTCAATTGACGAGCAAGAACAAGAGGCTATCGCGCTGCTGGAGCAGGTCCGCAACGACACGCTGGCCGTCAATGCCAATGTGCCGGTGGCGGTGACGACCACGCAGGTCGATGCCTCCACCGCCGTGAAGATGAAGGCCCTGCAGGTGCGGCGGGTGCTGATCAAGCCCTTCAAGGTGCGGGATGTGATCGCCACCATTGCACTGCTGAAGGACACTCAGCCTCCCTCGGCCCCGCAGGGCGCGCGCCAGGTGTCTTAGTAGATCTCCGGCACGTACATGCTGGCAGGCACGGGCTGGCGCAAATACTCGGGGTTGCGCACGCGGTCGGGCAGCACCACGGGCGGGTGTGGCACCTCCTGGTAGGGCAGCTGAGACAGCAGGTGCGCAATGCAGTTCAGSCGCGCCTTYTTCTTGTCYACCGCCTGCACCACCCACCAGGGTGCTTCGGTGATGTGGGTGCGCTCCAGCATCGTTTCCTTGGCCTTGGTGTAGKCCTCCCAGCGSMSGCGGCTTTCCAGGTCCATGGGGCTGAGCTTCCATTGCTTGAGCGGGTCGTGAATGCGGCCCAGAAAGCGCAGGTGCTGCTCTTCATCGGTGATGGAGAACCAGTATTTGACCAGCGTGATACCCGAACGCACCAGCATCTTTTCAAACTCGGGCACGGTGCGGAAGAACTCTTCGTATTCGTCGTCGGAGCAAAAGCCCATCACCCGCTCAACGCCCGCGCGGTTGTACCARCTGCGGTCRAACAGCACCATCTCGCCSGCMGCMGGCAGGTGCGCKRCRTAGCGCTGRAAGTACCACTGCGTGCGCTCKCGGTCGTTGGGYGCRGGCAGYGCSGCCACSCGGGCCACRCGSGGGTTCAGGCGCTGCGTGATGCGCTTGATGACGCCSCCCTTGCCCGCCGCRTCGCGSCCCTCGAAMAGRATSACCACCTTCTGSCKRCTGTGCTGCACCCAGTCCTGCAGCTTSACSARYTCGCCCTGCAGGCGGAACAGGTCCTTGAAGTACTGCTGGCGCGCCAGCTTGTCGCCAGGGCTGGGGGCGCCGATGTCATCGACCTCGCGGTCYTCGATCTCCAGTTCSAGCTCTTCGTCGTAGCTGTCGATSARGTCGYKGGCGATGCGTTGCATCAGCTCCTGCGTGTCAAGGGCGTTGTTGTAGAACATGGGCAAGCATCCGGCGGTAGTGCAAATCAGATGCGCGATGGTGGACCGCTGCAGTGACAGCGCCATGACACTGGTGTGATCTGTCACAACGCTGTCATGCCCAGAGGCCAGCATGCGAGGCCGTGCCGCCCGCAGACCACCCCGCCGCTTTGTCAAATCCCCTCGCCCCCAACGCCAGCCTGAACTACGGCGGAGATGCCGCCGGGCTGATCTGCGGCTACCTGCTGGGTACCRACACCCCGCCGCAGGAGGTGGATTCGGCCCAGGCCGCGCAATGGCTGGCCGGCCTGCAGGCAGGCGCCGCGCCGTCAGGGCAGTTTCTGTGGCTTCACTTCAACCTGAGCCACGCGCAGGCGGTGCGCTGGATGGAGCGGCACGCCCATCTGCCGGAAGCCTTTTTTGATGCGCTGAAGGACCGCTCGGTATCGACCCGCATCGAGCGCGACGACGACACGCTGATTGCCGTGCTCAACGACGCACACTTTGATTTTGCGTTCGAGCCTTCGGACATTGCGACCCTGTGGACCAGCGTGGCGCCGCACCTGATGGTGACCGGCCGCACGCGCCCGCTGCGGTCGGTGGACGTGCTGCGCACTGCCGTGCGCACCGGCAATGCCCCCTGCTCCAGCGTGGCGCTGCTGGCCGAGCTGATGCGCACCCAGGCCTCGGGCCTGGTGGACATCGTGCGGGGCGTGACACAACGCATCGACGATGTAGAAGACGCACTGCTGGCCGGGCGCCTGGACCACAAGCGCGCGCGGCTGGGTGTGCTGCGACGCYTGCTGGTGCGRCTGCAGCGSCTGCTGGCGCCCGAGCCGGCAGCGCTGTTTCGCCTGCTGCAGCACCCGCCCGCGTGGATGGGCGCCGACGATGCACAGGAGCTGCGCGATTCGACCGAGGAGTTTTCGGTGGTGCTGCGCGACATGCAGGGCCTGCAGGAGCGCATCAAGCTGCTGCAGGAAGAAATCGCCGCCAGCGTGCAGGAGGCCAACAGCCGCAGCCTGTTTGTGCTGACGGTGGTGACCGTGCTGGCCTTGCCCATCAACATTCTGGCCGGCCTGTTTGGGATGAACGTGGGCGGGGTGCCGCTGGCCGACAACGGCCACGGCTTCTGGATCATCGTGGCCGTGGTGGCGGCTTTCACGGCGGTTGCGGGCTGGCTGGCCCTGCGAGGCACGCGCGATCAGTAGGTGGGACCGTGCGGCAGGTTCGATCGCCCGACAGGCCCGGTGGCAAGCCCCACTACAATGCCGCCCCTTGCCCAGCTCCCCGGACCCCCTGCCACCATGAACATCGTCGTCAACGAAGAACTCAAAGCCTACATCGAACCCCTGACCCCCGACGAACACGACGCACTGGAACGCAGCATCCTCACCGAAGGCTGCCGCGACGCACTGGTGCTGTGGGGCGATGTGCTGGTGGACGGGCACAACCGCTACGGCATCTGCCAAAAACATGGCCTGCCGTTCCAGACCGTGCAGAACCCGCGCTTTCAGACGATGGAAGACGTGCACCTGTGGATGATCGACCAGCACCTGGGCCGCCGCAGCGTGTCGGATTTCCAGCGCGGCGTGCTCGCCCTGCGCAAGCGCGAGATCATGGCCGAGCGCAAGGCCCGCGCAGCCACCTCCACAGAGACCGCCGAAGCCACCCCCACGGCTGACGTGCCCGAGGCAGCAGCCGCCCTGCCCGCCCCCGACCCTTTGAGCAGCCGCGAGGCCATTGCCAAGGCTGCGCGGCTGAGCAGCAGCCAGGTGGTGATGATCGAAAAGATCCAGAAACAGGCGGCCCCCGAGCTGGTGGCCGCTGTGAAGTCCGGCACCATCTCCATCAACGCCGCAGCCGCTGTGGCCACCCTGCCCGCCGAGGAACAGGTGGCAGCGGCCGTGGCCGGCAAGGACGAACTCAAGCAGGCGGCCAAACGCGTGCGCGAACTCAACAAGCGCAAGCCGCGCGAGGAGGCTCCGGCAGAAGGTAGCCCGGCAGACACCCCCACGGACTCCGTTCCAGCCAGCGACGAGTTGCACACACTGCGCATCCGTGTGGCGGAACTGACGGCGGAGAACACCGAGCTGCGCCGTCAAGTAGCGCAATTGCAGGCAGCGCTACCTGCAGACAGCACGCCGTTCTAAACCTATTTTTGAGTCAGGCACCGGACATCAGCCGTTGGCGTTGCGCAGCGCGCTCAGCCGGTCGGCGATGAGGTCGAGATCCAGCCCGTCTTCGCTGTGGGCCAGATAGGCCTCCAGGTCGGCCACCGCCTCGGCTGTGTTGCCACGCTCGGCGTGCGCCAGCCCCCGGTCGCGGCGCTCGCCCCAGGCCTCGGGCAACAACACGATCAACCGGTCCAGCACGGCGACCAGCCGTTGCCAGTCCTGCTGGGTGCGGTGCACCTCCTTGAGGTTGCGCAGCATGCGCGCAATGATGTCGCGCGGTGTGGCGGCCTGCAGATACAGGCCGAGCGGTACGTCGTAATCGTCCACCAGACCATTGCGGCGCTTGTAGGGCTCCAGCCGCTCGGCCAGCTCCTCGCGGCTGAGCGACTGGCCCGAGATCGGGTCCAGCACCACCTGGCCCTTGGGCAGCAGCACCTTGACCATGAAGTGCCCCGGGAACGCAATGCCCCGCGCATGTAAGCCCAGCCCCTGCGCCAGCTCCATCCACAGCACAGCTAGGCTGATGGGAATGCCCCTGCGCGTGCGCAGCACGGCGTTGAGGTAGCTGTTCTCTGGGTCGTAGTAGTTGTTGATGTTGCCGCCAAAACCCAGGTCGGCAAAAAAGAACTGGTTGAGCGTGCGCAGCCGCTGCAGCGCCGGCGCATCGGCGGGCAGGCGGCGCTTGATGCGGGCCTGCAGCTGGTCCACATCGCCCAGCAGTTGCTGCACGTCGAACTCGGGGTATTCATCCTGCGCGAGGCTGGCGGCGGCTTCGAGCAGCGGAAAGTGGTCGTCGCTCTGCACCAGAGATGCAAAGTACTCCAGCGAGGTGGGCACGGAAAGGCTCAAGGACATGGCAGCTTTGTACGGGGCCGTCGCCATGGCGTCAAGCCACAGAAGAGCGGGCTTTGCGGGGTATTTCGGGGTCCAGGCCTGCCGCAGATATTCAGCGGCGCAGCAGCTGGCGCAGCTTCAGGCCGGCCGCCCACAGGGCGCCGAAGTACAGCACTGCGGCTGCAGCCATCATCGCGGCCAGCAGGCCGATGCGCTGAAGGCGCTGCGCCTTCATTTCCACCCAGTCGAAATGCTGGGCACCCCACGCCAGCAGCACTGCCAGCAAGGCGCTGGCCGCCACCACCTGCAAGGCAAACCGCCCCCAGCCGGGCAAGGGCCGGTAGCTACCGCGCCGCAGCAGCCCCACCAGCAGCCAGGTAGCGTTGATGACCGCCCCCACGCCAATCGACAGCGTCAGCGCCGCATGCTGCAAATAGGGCACCAGCACAAAGTTCATCATCTGCGTGAGCACTAGCACCGCCACGGCAATCAGCATGGGCGTGCGCATGTCGTGCYTGGCAAAGTAGCCCGGCGCCAGCACCTTGATGGCCACGATGCCCACGATGCCAACCCCGTAGCCCGCCAGGGCCAGCGTGGTCTGCTGCACGTCCCGGTCGGCAAAGGCGCCGTAGTGGTAGAGCACGGCCACCAGGGGCTTGGCAAACACCAGCAGCGCCACCATGCAGGGCACCGACAGCACCACCACCAGCCGCAGCCCCCAGTCGAGCATGGCCGAATAGCGTTCGTCGTCCTGCTTGGCGCGGGCRCYGGCCAGCTGCGGCATCAGCACCACGCCCAGCGCCACGCCCAGCAWSGCGGTSGGSAGYTCCATCAGGCGGTCGGCATAGGTGATCCAGCTCACGCTGCCAGTGGCCAGGTGCGAGGCAATCTGCGTATTGATGAGCAGCGAAACCTGCGCCACGCTCACCCCCAGCAAGGCGGGCAGCATCAGGCGCGCCACCTTGCGGGTGGTCGGGTCCGCCCACGCAGCGCGGATGGCGGACCAGCGCACGCCAATGCGGGGCAGCAGCCCCAGGCGCAGCAGCGCAGGCACCTGGATGCCCAGTTGCAGCAGGCCACCCAGCATCACGCCCGCYGCCTGCGCATAGATAGGCTCGATGCCATAGCGCGCAAACAAGGGCGCGCCCAGCGTGATGGACAGGATGAGCGCAATGTTGAGCAACACCGGCGAGGCTGCAGGCACCGCAAACTTCTTCCACGTGTTGAGAATGCCSCCCGCCAGCGCCACCAGCGACATGAAGCCGATGTAGGGGAACATCCAGCGGGTCATCGTGACTGCGGCGTCAAACCCCTGGGGCTGGAGCCCACTGGCCATGGCCCACACCATCCAGGGCGCACCCAGCACGCCCGCGATGCACAGCAGCACCAGCGTCCAGGCCAGCAAGGTGCCCACGTGGTCGATCAGCGCCCGGGCGCCCTCGTCGCCGTCCTCGGCCCGGGTGGCAGCCAGCACCGGCACAAAAGCCTGGCTGAAAGCGCCCTCGCCCAGCACCCGGCGGAACAGGTTGGGAATGCGGAACGCCACATTGAAGGCGTCCGTCATGGCACTGACCCCGAACACGGAGGCCATGAGCAACTCGCGCACCAGCCCGGTGATGCGGGAGACGAGGGTCAAGAGGGAGACGGTGGAGGCGGCTTTGAACAGTGACACCGGCGGGAGTGTATGCGCTTGCAGGCGCGCACTGGCAGCAGGCCGGGCGGCCCCAGGAGGCGGCAGAAGCTTCAAGGGACGATCCTTCCTGAGGGAGTGGATCACCCACTGTGAACGGTGCGTGTGAGGCGAACAGGAAGTGGGTGGGGTGAGCGTGAAGCGTTGTCGCAGTGGCGCAACGAAAGGCTCTGGGCTATAATCGCGGGCTTTGCTGGCATCATCCACAGACCCAAGGAACTAAACAATGGCATCCGCAAAACCCAAGAAGAAGAACCCGCGCCTGGCGTCGGGCCGCAAGCGCGTCCGTCAGGACGTCAAGATCAACGCTGCTAACACCTCGCTGCGTTCCAAATACCGTACCGCTGTCAAGAACGTCGAAAAGGCTGTTCTGGCTGGCGACAAGACCAAGGCGACCGAACTGTTCGCCAAGATGCAAGCCGTGGTGGACACCGTGGCTGACAAGGGCATCTTCCACAAGAACAAGGCTGCTCGCGACAAGAGCCGTCTGTCTGCCAAGGTGAAAGCCCTGGCAACGGCCGCCTGACCCACTTC
>NZ_JBGFFF010000009.1:0-70637 GCF_056175785.1 Acidovorax sp. LjRoot204 | reverse complement strand
GTTTCGCACCACGTCGGGCGACCCCATGCCCAACGACGCCAACGCGCGCATGCTGTCGGGCGCGCTGGAGGGCTCGAACGTGAACCCGGTCGAATGCATGGTCGGGATGATCGCTGCATCGCGCCAGTTCGAGCAGCAGATGAAGCTGCTGCAGACCGCCGAAACCAACGACAAGACCGCCAGCCAGCTGCTGAGCATGAACGGCTGATGCCGCTGCCATACCCAGCACGCACCCGCCAAAAGGAAGCACCATGATCAACTCCCTCTGGATCGCCAAGACCGGCATGTCTGCCCAGCAGACCCAGCTCGACGTCATCTCGCACAACCTGGCCAACGTCTCCACCACGGGCTACAAGCGCAACAACGCGGTGTTCGAAGACCTGATCTACCAGAACCTGCGCCAGGTGGGCGCCAACACCACCGAACAAAACCAGCTGCCCACCGGCCTGCACCTGGGCCTGGGCGTGCGCACGGTGGCCACCAGCCGCAACTTCATGCAGGGCAGCCTGCAGGAGTCCAAGAACAACCTGGATGTCGCCATCAACGGCAACGGCTTCTTCGAAGTGACCATGCCCGATGGCACCGTGGGCTACACCCGCGACGGCTCCTTCCAGGTCGATGCCCAGGGCCGCATGGTCACGTCCAGCGGGCTGCCCGTGGTCAATGGCATCACCATTCCGGCCAACGCCACCAGCGTCAGTATCAGTGCCGAAGGCGCCGTGGCAGTCACCGTGCCGGGCAACACACAGCCGCAGACCGTGGGCAACCTGGCCATGGCCAGCTTCATCAACCCGGCCGGCCTGGAGCCCATCGGGCAGAACCTGTTCAAGGAATCCGCCGCCTCCGGCCAGCCCCAGCAGGGCACCCCCGGCACGAACGGCCTGGGCATCATCAAGCAGGGGTTTCTGGAAGCCTCCAACGTCAACGTGGTGGAAGAGCTGGTCACCATGATCCAAACCCAGCGCGCCTACGAGATGAATTCCAAGGCCATCCAGACCTCGGACCAGATGCTGGCCAAGCTCGCCCAGCTGTGACCGGAATGCCCCCCGCGCTTTTGCCCAGGACCTTCGCCATGCGCACTTTCACACGCCCTCTTCGCCTGCTGCAGGCACTTGGCTCGCTGCGTGCGGGTATCCCCGCGCTGGGCGCAGCACTGCTGTGTGCCGGCTGCGCCACCCTGTCGCCACCGCCGCCGGTGGACATCCTGCCCACCACCCCACCCCCGCTCGCCGCTGCACCGCGCACCCCGCCCCCGGTGACGGGCGGGCTGTTCCACAACGCCAGCTACCGGCCCGCTTTTGAAGACCGCCGCGCGCGCCTGGTGGGCGACAACGTGACCATTCAGATCGTGGAGAACGTGACGGCCAGCCAGAAGTCGTCGTCCACGGTGGACCGCACCTCCGAAGTCTCTGCCGGCGTGACCGCCCTGCCCTTCACCAGCAAGACCTTCACCGACAAGCTGGGCGTGGGCGCCAATTCGGGCAATGCGTTCTCCGGCAAGGGCGGCACCGAAAGCGCCAACACCTTCACCGGCTCCATCACCGCCACGGTGGTGGATGTGCTGCCCAATGGCCACCTGGTCATCACTGGCGAAAAGCAGATCGGCGTGAACCAGAACGTGGATGTGCTGCGCTTTTCGGGCACGGTGGACCCACGCGCGCTGCAACCCGGCAGCATCGTGAACTCGACCCAGGTCGCCAATGTGCGCGTCGAATCGCGTGGACGCGGCGCACAAAACGAAGCCCAGGCCATGGGCTGGCTGGGCCGGTTCTTCAACACCGTCACGCCGTTCTGACCGCACTGGGCGCACCGAAAGCGCCCAGGTCCCCAGTCCTTCCGGCATCCGACGGAGGGCTGGGTGCGTCCTTTTTATTACTGCAAATTTGATAGCTTTTGGCGCATATAGCACTAGCGCCTCTGGCCGTTTTTACTCAAAAACCGCCACACAGAGCGCCCACGGGCCGTTTCTGCGCGCACCTTGCCAACGCGGCTTCAGACCCAGCCAATAAGCCGGTGAACCCGCTTCTTTTTGGGTTTTAGTTCTGGCCATGGCCTACCACAATGGATGCCATGAAAGCCTCGTCCCATTCCCTCTTGCCCCGCACCGCGCGCGTGCTGTGGCTGCTGCTGGCCCTGGTGGCCGCAGGGCTGGCAACGCCTGCACAGGCCTTGCGCATCAAGGAAGTGGCGGCGGTGCAGGGCGTGCGCAGCAACCAGTTGACCGGCTACGGCCTGGTGGTAGGGCTGGACGGCACGGGCGACCAGACGACGCAGATGCCCTACACCACGCAGGCCATGTCCAACTACCTGCAGCAGATGGGCATCAGCCTGCCACCCGGCACGGCGTCGCAGCTGCAGCTCAAGAACGTGGCGGCGGTGATCGTCACGGCGCAACTGCCGGCCTTTGCCCAGCCGGGCCAGCAGATCGACGTGAACGTCTCGTCCATGGGCAATGCCAAGTCGCTCAAGGGCGGCACGCTCATCGTCACACCGCTGCGCGGCGCTGACGGCGAGATCTATGCACTGGCCCAGGGCAACATGGTGGTGGGCGGCGCTGGCGCGTCAGCCGGTGGCAGCAAGGTGCAGATCAACCACCTGAGCGCAGGCCGCATTCCGCTCGGTGCGCAGGTGGAGCGGGCCGTGCCCACCCCGCTCAACGAAGGCGACACCATCAACCTGGGCCTGAACGCCTCGGACTTCCAGACCGCCCGCCGCGTGGCGCAGGTGATCAACGCCAAGCTGGGCAACGGCCTGGCCACCGCGCTGGATGGTCGCACGGTGCAGGTGCGCGCTCCCATCGACCCCGGCGCCCGCGTCGGCTTCATTGCCGACCTGGAAGAGCTGCCGCTCGAATCCTCCACGCCCTCTGCCAAGGTGGTCATCAACGCCCGCACGGGCTCGGTGGTGCTCAACCAGTCGGTCACGCTGGGGCCTTGTGCCATCGCCCACGGCAACCTGTCGATCACCATCAGCTCCACGCCCGTGGTCAGCCAGCCCAATGCGTTCTCGCAGGGGCAGACGGTGGTCACGCAAAAGAGCGACATCACCATCAACCAGGAACCGGGCAACGTGATCCAGATGCCCGCGTCGCCGCAGCTGGCCGACGTGGTCAAGGCCCTCAACACGCTGGGCGCCACACCAGGCGACCTGCTGGCCATCCTGCAGGCCATCAAGGCCGCCGGCGCGCTGAACGCCGAACTGGAGGTGATCTGACATGGCTCGCCCTGCTGCTGCCGCTGCGCGCACCATCCACCGGGAGCGACCATGGCCCTGACCCTGCCCTCGTCCAGCACCTCCAGCCCCTCGAACGCGCTGGCGGTCGATATCCGCTCGCTCAACTCCCTCAAATACGACGCGGGCACGAGCAACAGCGCACAGGTCACGCGCGAGGCAGCCAAGCAGTTTGAATCGCTGTTCATGCGCGAACTCATCAAGAGCATGCGCGACGCCACCATGAAGTCCGGCCTGATGGAGGGCGAGCAGGCCAACCTGGGCCAGGACATGCTGGACCAGCAGCTGTCCGTGAATATGTCAGGCCTGCAGGGCGGCCTGTCGGAAGCCATCGCCCGCCAGCTCTCACGCCAGATGGGCGGTGCGGACACCAACTTCTCGGTGCCGTCCACGCTGAGCCTGCCGCAGGCACAGAACCGGTCTGCGACCTCCGCCACCACGTCTTCCGTCGAGACCACACTGCCCGTCCCCAAGGGCCGCGAAGGCTTTGTGCAGCACCTGAGCGGCACCGCCGAGCGCGTGGCGCAGGAAAGCGGCATTCCCGCCAGCTTCATGCTCGGCCAGGCCGGGCACGAAACCGGCTGGGGCAAGAGCGAGATCAAGACCGCCAACGGTGGCAACTCGTTCAACCTGTTCGGCATCAAGGCGGGCAAGGGCTGGACCGGCAAGGTGGCCGAGATCACGACCACCGAATACATCAACGGCACACCGCGCAAGGTGGTGGCCAAGTTCCGTGCGTACGACTCGTACGAGGATTCCTTCCGCGACTACGCCAAGCTGATCACCGACAACCCGCGCTACGAAAAAGCCCAGGCCACCGCCAAGACGGGCTCTGCCGTGGCCTACGCGGCCGAGCTGCAAAAGGCCGGTTACGCCACCGACCCGGAGTACGCCAAGAAGCTCAGCGGCGCTATCAACAGCGCGCTGCGTGTACAGCGCGCCCAGGCGTGATGGACGAGAAGAACCGAGGTAAGCCATGAGTCTGCTCAACGTCGGCGCCCGCGCCCTGCTGGCCAACCAGGTGGCCCTGCAGACGGCAGGCCACAACATTGCCAATGTCAACACACCCGGCTATTCGCGCCAGACGGTGGTGCTGCAAACAGTCCAGGGCCAGTTCACGGGCGGTGGCTACATCGGCCAGGGCGTGGATGTGCAGACCATTCTGCGCAACCAGAGCGAGCTGCTCACGCGCCAGTCGGCCGCGGCTGGATCGACCCAGGCGGCCGACGCCATCCGCGCCCAGCGCCTGAGCCAGTTGCAGGAAGTGTTCAGCGGTGGCACCCAGGGCCTGGGCGCCGCCATCAACGACATGATGAACGCGTTCTCGGACGTGGTCAGCAGCCCCACCGACATCACGGCACGCACGGTGGTCCTTACGCGGCTGGACGAAACGGCCGCACGCATGCGCACCGCCAGCGACCGGATCAACGAGATCGAGTACACCGTCAAGGAACAGCTGCAGAGCAGCGTGACCGCCATCAACAGCCTGGCCACGCAGATGGCCGCCATCAACGAGCAGATCGCCCGTGCCACCGGCAACGGCCAGAGCCCCAACGACCTGCTGGACCAGCGCGACCAGATCATCCGCGACATCAACCAGTATGTGCAGACCACCCAGATCCCGGCGGATGACGGCACCGTGGGCCTGTTCGTGGCAGGCAGCCAGCCCCTGGTGCTGGGCAGCACAGCCGCCAGCCTGTCGATCGACGATGCAACGACTTTCCCGGGCAGCGGACAGTCCAAGCTGTTTTTCAATCGCCCCGGCGCCACCCCCGTGGAGCTGGACGAGAACGTGCTGGGCGGTGGCAGCGTCTCGGGCCTGCTGCGCTTTCAGAACACGGACCTGAGCGAAGGGCGCAATCTGCTGGGCCGCATGGCGCTGGCCATCGGCATGACGATGAACGACCAGCAGAACCTGGGCCTGACGCTCGATGGCGTGCCAGGCAAGGATCTGTTCGCCCTGCCCACCAGCATGCCGGGCTATACCAACGGCGCAGGCGTGGGCACGGTGTCGTTCACCGGCCCCACACAGTTTGCTGCGTCCGACTATGAGATTCGCTTCACCACGGGCACGGCCGGGCAGGTGGTGCGCCTGTCCGACGGCCAATCAACCCCGTTCACCAGCGCTGCCAACCTGGCCACACTGCAGATCGATGGGCTCAACTTCAACCTGACCACGCCCGGCAACCCTGGCGAGCGCATGCTGTTCAAGCCGTTCAGCACGGCTGCCAACAACATCCAGGCGCTGGTGTATTCGCCGCGCGACCTGGCAGCCGCCAACCCCATCAACGCCGCCATGGGCACGGCCAACGGCGGCACCATGCAGCTGGGCAGCCTCAAGGCCACGGGCCTGCCCAACCCGCCGGGGCTGGTGCTGCCGGCAAATGCCAACCCAGCAGCCATTCCGCCCATCCTGGGGGGTATCCAGTTGCAGTTCACCGCCGGGCCGCCCACGACCTACGACGTGCTCGACCGCGGGACCGCGCCACCCACCTCGCTGGCGACTGCGCAGCCCTACACCTCGGGCCAGCCCATCTCGATCAACGGCTGGCAGATCACGCTGCAAGGCACCCCCAAGACGGGCGACACCGTGGTGATCGGCAATGCGCTGGACCCGCAGTACGGAGACGCCTACACCCGCAACGCAGGCAACGCGAATGCCCTGATGGGACTGCGCGACGTGAAAATGTTTGACGAGTCCACCCTCTCCGACGGGTACGCTGGCGCCATTGCCCAGGTAGGCACACGCACCCAGAGCGCCAAGTTTGCGGAGCAGCTGTCGTCCACCATCGCAGCCAACCTGGAGCGCGACCGCACGGCAGTGTCGGGGGTGAACCTGGACGAAGAGGCCGCCAAGCTGATCCAATACCAGCAGGCGTACCAGGCCTCCGCCAAGATGATCCAGATTGCGCAGAACATTTTTGATTCGCTGATCCAGGGCCTGGGCCGATGAATGCCGCCCCTGGCGTGAGGAGTTCGACATGAGCACAAACATCTACCGCGTCGGCACGGCCAACATGTACGACAACGCGTTGCGCAACCTGGGCGCGCGCCAGACCAGCCTCACCACGCTACAAGAGAACCTGACTTCTGGCAAACGCGTGGTGCGCGCCAGTGACGACCCGGTGTCGGCAGCGCAGGCCGAGCGAGCCCTCAACCGCCTGTCGCGCATCCAGACCGAGCAGCGGGCACTGGAAACCCAGCGCAATGCGATTGCACAGGGGGAATCCTCACTGGGCGATGCGGTGAATCTGATCCAGAACTTTCGGGAGTTGGTGGTCAGTGCGGGCGATGCCAGCATGACCCCGAACGACCGCGCCACTGTCGCCAACCAGCTGCAAGGCCTGCGCGAGCAACTGCTGGAAGTCGCCAACCGGAAAGACACCAACGGCATCCCCCTGCTGAGTGCATTGGGCAGCGCGCTGGCGCCGTTCCTGGGCCCCCTGAGCAGCTCCCCCGACTACAGCTTCCAGGGCTTGCCGGGTCAGACGGCGAGCAACGGCGTGACGGTACCGGGGGCCCTCGACGGCGACTCTGCCTTCATGTTCGACCCCACCCGCGACAGTGTCTACACCGCCGGGGTCAGCAACATCCCGGTAGGCCGACAGCTCACCACCACGGCCATCACGCCCACCAACAAAGCTTTGGTGACGGGTGACAATTACACCGTCACCTTCAGCGCAGTCGGTCCAGGCGCCACCACGGGCACCAGCACAGCCACGTACACCATCACCAACACCACCACGGGTGCCGTCTCCGCCCCGGTGGTGGTGCCGGACTACCCGACCGACAAGCCGGTCACCATCTCCGTTCCAGGCATTCCGGGGCTTTCTTTCGACATCAAGGGCAACCCGGCCAACGGGGATACCGTCACCCTGCAGCCCAGCGCGAGCATGTTCAGCACCATGGACAGTGCCATCAATGGCATCCGCAACGCTCCCAACAACAACGGCGCCATCCAGGCCGTGGGGCAGGCACTGGCCAACATCGATATTGGGCTGGAGCGCGTACACAACATGCGCAGTTACGCCGGCGAGCTGCTCAATCGCGCAGACCGCATCACCGGCGACCAGGAAAAGCGCTCCATCCAGCTGGAAGGCGACCGTTCGCGGGCAGAGGATCTCGATATGATCAAGGGCATTTCCGACTTCCAGAACCAGCAGGTGGGTTATGAGGCTGCACTCAAGTCCTATGCGCAGGTTCAGAAGTTGTCGCTGTTCAACTTTATTGGCTAGGAGCCTGTGCGGCAGAGGGTGTTCGGGCGCAGAGCCCATCGCACCCTGTGCCAGCATGCTTCAGCACCGGCTGGTGCACCGTGGCGACACCCATCCCGCGAGCGCTGGCTGGCCCTGTTTTTTTGCCTGAGAGCCCATGGTCCAATCCGTCCTAGGTAGCCTGATCCTGGGCTACCGCCCTTTGTGGAACCGCGCCCGCAAACTCGCAGGCATCCAGCTGTATGCCCACAACGAGGCCTCGGCAACCGTCGATGGCGGGCACCTGCTGCGCACGCTGCAGGAGCTGTGGTCGTCCAGCTCGCCGCCGCTGCTGATCTCGGCACAGACCCGCCAGCTGCTGTGCGACCTGCTCGAAAACGCGCCACGGGCTGCACCGTGGATCGAGGTGCGCGGCGAGTGGTTGTCGGACTCTGCCATCTATGACCGCGTGAAGGCCGCGCACCAGCGCGGGTTGCGCATGGTGTGGCGGGGCGACATGGACAAGCTGCCCGAGCCCGAGATTGCCCGCTGCTTCGACAACAGCCTGCTAACCTTGCGCCCGGAAGACGCCGTGGCTGCGCTGCAGGCCACGCCCCCACGCCCAGGCAGTGCCGCCGCCGCAGCAGCACCTGTTGCCAAACGCACCCCCAGCCCGGTGCTGGCTGGCCAGATGTACGAAAACATCGCCAGCCGGGCACTGATGGAGCACTGTCTGGACCAGGGCAACGCGATGGCGCTGGCTGGGTGGCCGACGGAGGACGTGCTCTACAGCCTGCGCCACCACCCGCAGCAGCCCTCGCACGCGGTGATCTTCAAACTCATGAAGGCGATTGACGACGAGCAGTCGCTGGAAACCTTTGAAGACATCATGGGCGAGGACCCGCTGCTCGCGTACCGCTTCATGGTCTATACCAACTCGGCCGCCCTGGGCCTGCGCACCGGAATTGATTCGCTGCGCCGGGGCCTGGTGATGATGGGCTACAGCTCCATCAAGCGCTGGCTGTCCGACCAGCTGCCCCATGCGAGCACCGAGGCCAACATGCAGCCGGTGCGCGAAGCCATGGTGATCCGCGCCCAGCTCACTGCGCGGCTGCTGGACGCGGGCATCGAGAACGACCTGCGCCGCGAGATCTACCTGTGTGGCCTGCTATCCCAGCTCGATGAGCTGCTGGGCGAGCCCCTGGGCACCATCCTCAAGCGCCTGCCCCTGTCAGAACGCATCTACGACGCCACCGTGCTGCGCACCGGCCCCTACACCGGCGGTCTGCAGATGGCCTGTGCACTGGAGACAGATGACGCCAGCGCCATCCGCCAGCTGTGCGAGACCTTCGAGATGGACCTGGAAGAGGTCAACCGCGCGCTGCTGCGGGTGTTGTCTGACCTGGAAGTGGAAAGAAAGTAGGCCCCTGCGCCGGTTTCGGTGGGCGACACCCCCATGCGATTGCGCGACTCCAGGGCAATGGCTGCGGCTCACCGCCCCTGCTCAGCCCGCACACGCTCAAAGATGCGCCAGAACGCCGCGTCCTGCGTCGTCGCAAAGTTGATGCGCATGAGCGTGCTGGGTTTGCGCTCTGCATGGAACAACGCACCGGGCGCCAGCAGATAGCCCTCGTCCAGCATGCGCTGCGACAGCGCATCGGTGTCCACCCCGGTCTCCACCCAGCCAAACAGGCCCACCGGCTCGGCCGCAAAGGTGCAGCCCGCCCCCAGGGCGAGCTTGACGCTGCGCGCGCGTGCGGCATCCAGCCGGGTGCGGATGCGTTCGGCGTGGCGGCGCAGCTGGCCCTGCTCGATGCACAGTGCCAGGGCCTTCTCCAGCAGCGCCGGTGTGGTCAGCGTGGCCAGCAGCTTGGTGTCCAGCAATTGCTCCACCAGCGCAGGCGGCGCGGCCATGAAGCCAATGCGCCAGTTGGGCGCCAGGATCTTGGCAAAGCCGCTCACATAGATGGTGCGCTGCAGGCCATCCAGCGCCGTGAGGCGCGTGGCGTGTTCCGGCGCTATGTGGCTGTAGGTGTCGTCTTCCACCACATGGAAGTTGTGCTGGTTGGCCAACTGCAGCACGCGGTGGGCACTGCCTGGCGTAAGGCAGTAGCCCGTGGGGTTGTGAAACACGCTCACGCTCACGTAGAGCTTGGGCTTGTGCACCTCGCAGTAGCGCGCCATGACTTCCAGATCCGGGCCATCAGCGCGGCGCGGCACGGGCAGGATGTGCATGCCCAAGGCGGCCAGCCGCGCAAACTCCACCGCCCAGCCGGGCTCCTCCACCATGACCGGGTCGCCCGGGCGCAGCAGGGTGCGGCTCACGATGTCCAGCGCATGCGTGGCCCCCACGGTGGTGATGATGTTCTCAGGCACCGTGTGCACATTGAGCGTGGACAGCTTTTTGGCCAGCACGCGCCGCAGGCCTGCATCGCCCAGCGGCTCGCCATACTGCAGCGAAAACTCCTGAAGGGCGCGCGAGTTGGTGACCTTGCGCACGGCGGCGGGCATGAAGGTCGACTCCAGCCAGTCGGGCGGAAAGACCCCCATGCCGGGCTGGGGCTTGTCGCTGATCTTGTGGAACATGCCCCGGATCAGCGCCGTGGCGTTGACGGGCGACACCCCTGGGCCCGCGCGGCCGGCGGCACGCGCCGCAAACCAGTGCGCCGTGCTCCAGTTGGCGGCAGCACTTTCCAGAGCCAGGTCGTCGGGGCGCGCGCGCGTGTCAAGGTCGCCGTCGGCTGCATCCACCGCTCGGCCACTTTCGCGGACAAAAAACCCCCGGTTCTTGCGCGCCTCCACCAGGCCCTGCGCCAGCAGCTGGTCATAGGCCGCCACCACGGTGGACGGGCTCACCCCGTGCTGCTGCGCGCACTGGCGCACCGACGGCAGGCGTGCACCCGGCGCCATCAGGCGGTTGCGGATGCGCTCGGCAAACCGGGCGGACAGTTGTTCGGTCAGCGACTGGGTCGACGATTTCATCAGCATGGTGGCATTCCGCTCGCTGCGCCGCCAGGCGCCGGTGTGTATTGTTTTGCCGGGCAATACAGATTTGCAACTGCGCCGACTGTCTGTACTGGTTGTGTATTGGTAGCAAGATTACATTGAAGGCAGATCCCCGACAAGTCCCCCACCCCTTCCCGCACCCACCATGAGCGTCGCTGAACTCACCGCCCTGCTGCTGTTTTGCACCGCCATGAGCTTTTCGCCGGGGCCCAACACCACCTTGTCCACCGCGCTGGCCGCCAACCTCGGGCTCAAGCGCGCGCTGCGCTTTTGCTTTGCGGTGCCTGCGGGCTGGACGCTGCTCATGCTGGGCAGCGGGCTGGGCCTGGGTGCCCTCATCACCGGCGTGCCCGCCCTGCGCTGGGCGGTGACGCTGATGGGCGTGGCCTACATGCTCTGGCTGGCTTTCAAGCTCAGCCGCGCAGGCCAGATGACCGCCATCGACACGTCGCGCCTGAACGTGACGTTCTGGCAAGGCGTAGGCCTGCAGTTTGTCAACATCAAGGCCTGGATGCTGGCCCTCACGCTCAGCGCAGGCTGGGTGGTCAATGCCGCAGGGCAGCCCGCCGCCAACCCGGGTGAGCGCCTGGCCATCATTTGCGGCGTGATGATGGTGTTCGCCTTCACCAGCAACTTTGTCTATGCGCTGGTGGGCTCGCTGCTGCGCCAGTGGCTGGCGCAGGGCGCGCGGCTGCTGTGGTTCAACCGCGCGCTGGCACTCGTGCTGGTGCTCACTGCGTACTGGATGCTCACCCTATGAACCGCGCACAGGAAAAAGAAGCCCTGCTCTGGGGCCTGGTCGGCGTCACGCTGTTTGCGGCCACGCTGCCCATGACGCGGCTGGCAGTGGGCTCTACCGATGCACCCCAGCTCTCCCCCTGGTTCGTCACGTTCGGGCGTGCCGCCGTGGCGGGCTTGCTGTCGATTGGCTACCTGCTGTGGCAGCGCACGCAAGGACGCCTGAACCTGCCGGTGCGGGCCGAGTGGCCACTGCTGGGCATCACGGCGTTTGGCGTGATTGTCGGCTTCCCGCTGTTCCTGGCGCTGGCATTGCGCCATGTGCCCAGCACCCATGGCGCCGTGGTCACGGCCCTGCTGCCGCTGTCCACCGCCCTGCTGGGTGCACTGTGGTACCGGCAGCGGCCCTCGGCAGGCTTCTGGGCCTGTGCAGTGCTGGGCAGCGGGCTGGTGCTGGGCTTCATGGTGTGGCGTGCGGGCGGCCTGTACCTGGGCGCAGCCAACATCTACCTGCTGATCGCCATGACCACAGGCGCCCTGGGCTACATCGGCGGCGCCCGCCTCACGCCCCGCCTGGGGGCCGAGCAGGTCATCTGCTGGGTGCTGGTGTGTTGCCTGCCACTCACCCTGCCCGTGGCCTGGTGGTTCGCTCCCGCCGTGCCTTCCAGCATTGGCGCGATGAGCTGGGCGGGCTTCCTGTATGTGGCCCTGTTCTCGATGTGGATCGGCTTCTTTGCGTGGTACCGCGCCCTGGCGCTGGGTGCCGTGCGGGTCAGTCAGATCCAGCTTATCCAGCCCTTTTTGAGCCTGCTGTTTGCAGTGCCCCTGCTGGGCGAACACCTGGATGCCGTCACCCTGGTGTTTGCAGTGGCCGTGATCGCCACCGTCTTCGTGGGCAAACGGATGCCCGTTCAACAACAAGGAGCCCCCGCATGAGTGCCATGACCCCAGAACAGCGACTGCAACAGCTGGGCCTGGTGCTGCCCACCGTGTCCGCCCCGCGCGGCAACTTTGACGCCTATGTGCTGGACGGCAACACGCTGTACCTGTCGGGCAAGGGCTCGCCACTGCGCAACGACATGGTGGTGGTCCCCAAGGTGGGCCGCGAGATCAGTGCCGACGAGGCACGTCAGCACGCCCGCGAAGTGGGCCTGCAGCTGATCGCCACCATGCAGGCAGCACTCGGAGACCTCTCGCGCGTGCGCCGTGTGGTCAAGCTGCTGGGCATGGTGAATGCGGTACCCGACTTCATGCAGCACACCGAGGTCATCAACGGCTGCTCCGACCTGCTGGTAGAGGTGTTTGGTGATGCAGGACGGCACGCACGCTCGGCCGTCGGTGTCGGCTCCTTGCCGCGTGGCTTTGCGGTGGAGATCGAGGCCGTGGTGTCGATCAAGGACTGAAAACCATGCATTTGCAGAACATTCCCTTTGCCACCACCGACTGGGCCTGCATTCCGCGCGAAGAAAAAAGCGCCGCAGCGGGCCAGGCCTTCTGGCGCACCCAGACATTTGGCGAGGCGCGCGTGCGCATGGTGGAGTACACGCCAGGCTACGTGTCCGACCACTGGTGCACCAAGGGCCATGTGCTCTTGTGCCTGAGCGGCGAGCTGCACACCGAGCTGGCCGACGGCCGCCAGTACACCTTGACACCCGGCATGAGTTACCAGGTGGCGGACAATGCAGAACCCCATCGGTCCACCTCCCCACAGGGCGCCACCCTGTTCATCGTGGACTGAGAAGGTGTGAACGCACCCGCCAGGGCTGCTGCACACCCATTTTTTGACGACAACTTTGCAACCGTAGCGGCCCAGGCGGCCACCCGCAGGAGACGAGAGTGAAACTGAACGACCTTCCCACCAACAGCACGTGGACCCTGGCACGCCGTGCCGAGCGCATGAACCCCTCGGTCATCCGCGAAATCCTGAAGGTCACCGAAAAGCCCGGCATCATCAGCCTGGCGGGCGGCCTGCCATCGCCCAAGACCTTCCCGGTCTCCGCGTTTGCTGCCGCTTCTGCCGCCGTGCTGGCCAACGACGGCCCCGGCGCCCTGCAGTACGCCGCCAGCGAAGGCTATGGCCCGCTGCGCCAGGCGATTGCCGACTTCCTGCCCTGGGACGTGGACGCTGACCAGATCCTCATCACCACCGGCTCGCAACAGGCGCTGGACCTGATCGCCAAGATCCTCATCGACACCGACAGCCGCGTTCTGGTGGAAACGCCCACCTACCTGGGCGCGCTGCAGGCCTTCACGCCCATGGAGCCCAACGTGGTGTCCGTGGCCAGCGATGATGAAGGCGTTCTGATCGACGACCTGCGTGCCAAGGTGGGCACCGGCGCGAACAAGGCACGCTTCCTGTACGTGCTGCCCAACTTCCAGAACCCCACGGGCCGCACCATGAGCGACGCGCGCCGCGCCGAGCTGGTGGCCGCCGCCGCCGAGCTGAACCTGCCCCTGGTAGAAGACAACCCCTACGGCGACCTGTGGTTCGACGCACCGCCGCCGGCCCCGCTCACGGCCCGCAACCCCGACGGCTGCATCTACATGGGTTCGTTCTCCAAGGTGCTGGCCCCCGGCCTGCGCCTGGGCTACATCGTGGCGCCCAAGGCCGTGTACCCCAAGCTGCTGCAGGCCAAGCAGGCTGCCGACCTGCACACGCCCGGCTACAACCAGCGCCTGGTGGCCGAGGTGATGAAGGACGGCTTCCTGGACCGCCATGTGCCCACCATCCGCGCGCTCTACAAGCAGCAGTGCGAGGCCATGCTGGCCGCACTCGACAAGGAAATGCAGGGCCTGGGCGTGCACTGGAACCGCCCCGACGGCGGCATGTTCCTGTGGGTGCGCCTGCCGGAAGGCATGAGCGCCATCGAGCTGCTGCCCAAGGCCGTGGAGCGCAATGTGGCCTTTGTGCCCGGGGCGGCCTTCTATGCCGACAACGCCGACCACCGCACCCTGCGGCTGTCGTTCGTGACCTCCACCGTCGAGCAGATCGCCACCGGCATCGCGGCGCTGGCGGCAGCCATCCGCGAGAGCAAGGGCTGATTCACCATGCTGAGGCTCTGGGGTCGCCTGTCGTCCATCAACGTGCGCAAGGTCGTGTGGGCCGTGCAGGAGCTGGGCCTGCCCTCAGTGCAGCGCACCGACGCGGGCGGCCAGTACGGCATCGTGCGCGAGGCGCGCTATCTGGGCCTCAACCCCAACGGCCTGGTGCCGCTGATCGAGGACGAGGACACGGGCGTGACCCTGTGGGAGTCCAACGCCATCGTGCGCTACCTGTGCGCAAGGCATTCGCTCGGCAACCTGTGCCCCGAAGACCTTCCCTCGCGTTTTGTGGCCGAGCAGTGGATGGACTGGCAGCAGACCACGCTGAACCCGGCCGGGCGCGACGCCTTCATCCAGTGGATCCGCACGCCTGCGGCCCAGCGTAACGATGCGCTGATCGCCGCGTCGGTGGCGGTCACGGAGCCCCTGCTGGCCCTGCTGGACGCCCACCTGGCCCGCCAGCCCTTCATGGCGGGTGAGCGGTTCACGATGGCCGACATCCCGGTGGGTTGTGAGATCCACCGCTGGTGGGGCTTGCCGCAAGAACGCGCCGCACGTCCCCACCTGGAGCGGTGGTACAACACGGTCAGCACCCGCCCCGGCGCCCGCGGGATACTGGACCAACCCCTTTCCTGACCGCGCCTCACCATGCACCAGCGCCCCTTCAAGCAGATCGACGTCTTCAGCGACCGCCCCGGCTACGGCAACCCTGTGGCCGTGGTGCTGGATGCCGACGGCCTGAGCGACAGCGACATGCGCCGCTTTGCGGCCTGGACCAACCTGTCGGAAACCACCTTTCTGATGCCGCCCACCGACGCCGGGCGCGCGGCCGGCGCCGACTACCGCCTGCGCATCTTCAGCCCCAATGGCGAGCTGCCTTTTGCGGGCCACCCCACGCTGGGCACCTGCCACGCCTGGCTGCAGGCAGGCCACCGCCCGCAGGAGGACGGCATGGTGATCCAGGAATGCGCGCTGGGCCTGGTCCGCATCGCCCTGAGCGGAGACACCCTGGCATTTGCCGCCCCTCCGCTCAAGCGCAGCGCCCCCAGCCCCGCGCTGGTGCCGCTGATTGCGAGCGCCCTGGGCCTGCGCCCGCAGCAGATTCTGGGTGCGCAGATGCTGGACAACGGCCCCGTGTGGCTCGGCCTGCTGCTCGACAGCGCCGACACGGTGCTGGGCCTGCACCCGGACCACGCCCGCCTGAAAGACCTGGGCCAGGACGTGGGCGTGATCCATGTGGGCCCTTCCGCCAGCAACACCGCCCAGCCCGGCGTGGTGGTGCGCGCCTTTGCCGCCCCCATGGGCAACCCCGAAGACCCGGTGACGGGCACCCTCAACGCGAGCCTGGCTGAATGGCTGATTGCCGATGGCCTCGCCCCCCGCAGTTACCTGGTGGCCCAGGGCGAATGCCTGGGCCGCGCGGGCCGCGTGCACATCCGCCAGGACGATGACCACCAGCTGTGGGTGGGCGGCCGAGCCGTCACTTGCATCGAAGGCACAGTGCTGCTATGACCCCGCACCGCACTGCACCGCGCCCCAGCGGCTGATTTCCCCCTCGGCCTCGCCAGAGCGCCGAGCCACAACCACCTGCTTGCACATCGGGCCAAACCCCGGTGAGCCCCCGGCGTGCCCGACCCATCCCGCTTCACTGCCCGTTTGATAGACAAAGGACCTGACCACCATGCACCAACGCCCGTTCCAGCAAGTCGATGTATTCACCGCCACGCCCTACCGTGGCAACCCCCTGGCCGTGGTGCTGGACGGCTCCGGCCTCAGCACTGAAGCCATGCAGGACTTCACCAACTGGACCAACCTGTCCGAAGCCACCTTCCTGCTGCCCCCCACCCCGGAAGGGCGCGCCGCCGGTGCCGACTACCGCGTGCGCATCTTCTGCCCCGGGCGCGAACTGCCTTTTGCAGGCCACCCCACACTGGGCAGCTGCCATGCGTGGCTGAAGGCCGGTGGGCAGCCCCAGGTGGCAGGCCAGGTGGTGCAGGAGTGTGGCGTGGGCCTGGTCACGCTGCGCCAGGACGGCGAGCGCCTGGCCTTCGCCGCGCCGCCCCTCATCCAAAGCGGCCCGCTGGCCGAAGACGACGTGGCGCTGATTGCCCGGGGCCTGGGCGTGGCGCGCAGCGACATCCTGCACCACGCCTGGTGCGACAACGGCCCCAACTGGCGGGGTGTGATGCTGCGCAGCAGCGAGCAGGTGCTGGCGCTGAAGCCTGACGCCAGCATCCTTGGCCAGCTGGACGTGGGCGTGGTCGGCCCGCGTGGCAAGGTGGGCGTCATTGGCAGCACCGACGCCGAAGGCATCGCCTTTGAAGTGCGCGCCTTCTTCCCCGGCAACAACGGCCTGGCCGAAGACCCCGTGACCGGCAGCCTCAACGCAGCGCTGGCGCAATGGCTCATCGGCGCCGGGCTGGCCCCCGCCCAATATGTGGCCGCCCAAGGCACCTGCCTGGGGCGCGCCGGGCGGGTGTACGTGCAACAGGACGGCGACACCATCTGGGTCGGCGGCAGCTCGGTCACCTGCGTGGCCGGTGAGGTGCTGCTGTGACCGCCACCTCCACCCAGCAACCCGCCTGCGTGGACCACCTGGTCGTGCTGGCGGCCGACCTGGCCAGCGGTGTGGCCTGGTGCGAACGCACGCTGGGCATCACCCCCACGGCGGGCGGCGAACACCCGCTGATGGGCACGCACAATCGCATCTTCAACGTCGCAAGCCCCACGCATCCGCGCGCTTACCTGGAGATCATTGCTATCAACCCAGGAGCATCCAAGGCAATATCCACTAGCGCAAGGCGCTGGTTTGACATGGATGACGCCAATTTGCAGGGCCAGGTGGCGCAACACGGCCCCCAGCTCATTCACTGGGTGGCCAGCGTGCCCGACGTGGCGGCCGCATGCACCGCGTTGTCGGCGCTGGACATCGATCGCGGCGCCGTCATCACCGCCAGCCGCCCCACGCCCCATGGCGTGCTGCAATGGCAAATCACCGTGCGGGACGACGGCCTGCGCCTGATGGACGGCTGCCTGCCCACGCTCATCCAGTGGGGCGCGGTACACCCCTGCGACAGCCTGCCCGCCAGCGGCGTGCAGTTGGAACAACTTGCACTGCAGCACCCGCAAGCCGCCACATTGCAGGCTGCGTGCACCGCCGTGGGTGTCGCCGCCTCCGTCCTCGTCACGCAGGGCACCGCGCCGCGCCTCTCCGCCCTGCTCCGCACGCCACGGGGCCCCGTCACCCTCACCTCAGTCACCTCTCAGGAGTAAACCGCCATGCTGTTTTCGTTGCAGGAATTGCTGCTCTTCGCGCTCGCCGCGCTCGTGCTGGTGCTCACGCCGGGCCCCAACATGGTGTACTGCGTCTCGCGCAGCCTTACCCAGGGGCCACGCGCCGGGCTCATCTCGCTGACCGGCGTGGTGCTGGGTTTTGTCGTGCACCTGCTTGCGGCGGCGCTGGGCCTCACCGCGCTGCTGGCGGCCGTGCCGCTGGCGTTTGACGCCATCCGCTACGCCGGCGCTGCCTACCTGCTGTGGATGGCCTGGCAGGCTGTCAAACCCGGTGGCGCCGCGCCGTTTGAAGCGCGCAACCTGCCGCACGACAGCCCGCGCACACTGTTCCTCATGGGCTTCATGACCAACCTCTTGAACCCCAAGGTGGCCATGTTCTACCTGTCGTTCTTCCCGCAGTTCCTGCACCCCGAGCGCGGCCAGCTGCTGCAACAAAGCCTGACGCTGGGTGCGGTGCAGATCAGCACCAGTGCCGCCGTGAACGCCCTGCTGGTGTTCGGCGCCGCGCGAGTGGCGCTGTTCCTCAACCGCAACGCCGCATGGATGCGCGCGCAGCGCTACTTCATGGGCACCGTGCTCGGTCTGCTCGCCCTGCGCCTCCTCACCGAAAAGAAAGCCGCCGCATGAACACCCGCCTCGACCCCACCGCCCTGCTGCCCACCCTGGCCGACATCGAAGCCGCTGCCGAGGTGGTGTACCGCGACTTCGCCGCCACTCCCCAGTACCGCTGGGGCCTGCTCAGCCAGCGCCTGGGCACCGACTGCTGGCTCAAGCACGAGAACCACACGCCCGTGGGCGCCTTCAAGATCCGGGGCGGCCTGACCTACTTTGACCAGCTCGCCCAGCGCGGCACGCTGCCCTCTGAGGTCATCAGCGCCACCCGCGGCAACCACGGCCAGAGCATGGGCTGGGCCGCGCGCCGCCACGGCGTGGCCTGCACCATCGTCGTGCCGCGCGGCAACTCGGTGGAGAAGAACGCCGCCATGCGCGCGCTGGGCGTCACGCTCATCGAACATGGCGACGACTTTCAGGAAGCGCGCGAACACGCCATCCAGCTCGCGGCCCAGCGCGGGGCCCACATGGTGCCCAGCTTCCACCCCGGCCTGCTGCGGGGCGTGAGCACCTACTGGTGGGAATTTTTGCGCGCCGTGCCGCAGCTCGATGTGGTGTACGTGCCCATCGGCCAGGGCTCGGGCGCGTGCTCGGCCATCGCCGCCAAGCTGGCGCTGCAGCACCCGGTGCGCGTGGTCGGCGTGGTCAGCAGCCACGCCACCACCTATGCCGATTCGCTGGCCGCAGGCCGCGTGGTGGAGGCACCGGTGACCACCCAGCTCGCCGACGGCATGGCCTGCCGCGTGGCCGACGCCGAGGCCCTGGCCGTGATGGCGCCACACATCGACCACATCGTGCAGGTGAGCGACGCCGAGGTGGCCGCCGCCATGCGTGCCCTGTTCACCGACACCCACAACGTGGCCGAAGGCGCAGGCGCGGCGGCGCTGGCGGCGGCGCTGCAGGAACGCGACCAGCTGCAGGGTTTGCACGTGGGCCTGGCGTTGACGGGCGGCAACGTGGATGCGCCCATGTTCGGCAGCGTTCTGGCGGGCTGAAGCCCTTGCAGATTCAACCGAAAAAGCTACACATTTAATAGCATCGGTCGCTTTTGCGACAAACGCCTGCGGCGGGTTCTGATCACAATCCGCCGGATGGGAACCCTCTACCTCGTGCGCCATGGCCAGGCCTCGTTTGGCGCGGAAGATTACGACCAGCTCAGCGCTCTGGGCCGCCAGCAGGCAGTGCGCCTGGGCGAACACTGGCGCGCACGCGGCTTGGGGTTTGATGCCGTCATCACCGGCACGCTGCGCCGCCACACGCAAACGCTGGAAGGCATCGCCGAGGGCCTGCAGACCACCCCCGAGGTGCTGCAGTTGCCAGGCCTCAATGAATACGACAGCCACGCACTCATCGCTGCCATCCACCCCCAGCCCCTGGGCCCGGCCGACACGCCAGAGCGCTACCGCGCGCACTTTCGCATCCTGTGCGACGCGCTGGCGCAGTGGATGGCAGGTGTCATCAGCCCCCAGGGCATGCCCAGCTGGAACGAGTTTTCGGCCGGTGTGCGCAGCGCGCTGGACCATGTGCGCCACCACCATGCGGGCCAGAACGTGCTGCTGGTGAGCAGCGGCGGCCCCATCTCGACCGCCGTGGGCGAGGTGCTGGGCACGGCGCCCGAGGTGACCATTGCGCTGAACATGCGCATCCGCAACAGCGCGGTGACGGAGTTCTCCATCTCGCCCAAGCGGTTGATGTTGCAGACCTTCAACACGCTGCCGCACCTGAACGAGCTGGAGCACGCGCAGTGGGTGACGCACGCCTGAGCGCCGATATTTCGGTTTTCTGAGCCTGCCAGGCCGCTTGCGCTAAGTGGATCATGCGCCGGAAGCTATGAAAAATATAGCAAACCGGTTCAGCGCAAGTGGGGACCATCCGCCAGGGTAGACAGCGGCAGCGCCTGCAGCTCCTGCAGCAGCGCCACCAGTTGCTGCGCTGCAGCGTCCACCACCGCTTGTCCCTTGTCGGCCGTGGCTGCGGCCGCGTTGCCCACGGCCCCCGCCGGGTGGTAGTCCTGCATCTGCCAGCCCAGCTTGGCGCTTTTGCCGTTGCCCAGGATGGCATAGCGCTCCGACCGGTCCTGCGAGGTGGAGCGAAAGTTTTGCGCCTGTGCCATCTGCACGGTGGCGGGCGCCAGGTGCAGCATCATCGATGTCTCGATGTCGCCTGCATGGATGCCAAAGCGGTGCTCCTGGGCGCTGAACTGGCGCGCCACCGCATCGGGCAGCGGCAGGCTGAACCAGCTGGCGCTGTAGACAATGAGGTCGCAGCGCGTGCGCAGCTCACGCGCCACGATGTCCATCACGCTCACCTGTCCGCCGTGGCCGTTGAACAGCAGCAGCTTCCTGATGCCCGCGCGGGCCACGCACTCGCCGATCTCGGTCCACAGCGCAATCACCGTGGCGGGCGACAGCGTGAGCGTGCCCGGAAAGCGGATGTGCTCCGGGCTCAGGCCCACGTTCTGTGGCGGCAGGAACAGCACGGGCAACTCGGCGGGCAGCTGCGGCAGCGCGGCATCGATCACGCCCTGCAGCAGCGTCGCATCGACCGACAGGGGCAGGTGCGGCCCATGCTGCTCGACAGCCGCCACGGGCAGCACGGCCACCACCTGTTCAGCCTGCCCTCTGGCCATTAGCGCCGCGAAATCACGGGTGGACAAGTCGGCCCAGAAGCGGGATGGCAAGGGAGTCAAGGCGGCAGAAGTCATGCGTGCATGGTAGCGGCGCTGCCGGCCTCTGGGAAACGGCCAGCGGCACCGCTAACATGCCACCATGACCCAAGACCTCTTCCGCCAAGACGCCTACCTGCGCGAATGCAGCGCCCACATCACCGCTGTCACCGATGCCGGCATCGTGCTGGACCAGACCGTGTTCTACCCCCTGGGCGGCGGCCAGGCCGGTGACAGCGGCGTGCTGGTGCTGGCAGACGGCACACAGATCACCATTGCCGACACCCGCAAAGGCAAGGACGCCGACGGCAACCCCACCAGCGACATCGTGCACATCCCCGCCCCCGGGCAGGAAGACCGCGTGGCGCAGCTCACGCCTGGCACGGCTGTCACCGCCCGTATCGACTGGGAGCGCCGCCACCGCATGATGCGCCTGCACACTACCAGCCACCTGCTGTGCCATGTGGTGCCGCAGCTGGTCAACGGCTGCTCCATCACGCCCGACTACGCGCGGCTGGACTTTGCGATGACCGACCCGCTGGACAAGGAGCAGCTGACCGCCGCCATCGCCACCCTGGTGGCTGCCGCGCACCCACTCACCGTGGCCTCGATCAGCGATGAAGAACTGGACGCGAACCCCGCGCTGGTCAAAAGCATGAGCGTGCAGCCCCCACGCGGCACCGGGCGCATCCGCACCATCCGCATCGGCGGCGAAGCCGACGCGCCACCGATCGACCTGCAGCCCTGTGGCGGCACGCATGTGGCCAACACGTCGGAGATCGGCGCCATCGTGGTGACCAAGATTGAAAAGAAAAGCGCCACCACCCGCCGGGTGGTGCTGGGCTTCGCCCAGTGAGCGCAGCGAAGAGCGCTTTTCTTTGGGGTGCACTCACTTGTGCGCAGCGCAAGTGAGTGCGCACCAAAAGACACGGTCCTGAGCCACCACTCGCAGGGTGTGCTGGGCTTTGCCCAGTGAGCGCAGCCACGGACGACCGCACTCACTGTCAACAATCTTGAGCCACCACAGCCGCCCGTTGCATTGGCTTACGCAGGCAGGCTGACAACGGGGACAATAGCGCCCGCGCGCAGCACCCGCCCGGCCCTCGGGCGGCGGTGACCGGCTCAACGTTCCGGGGCTGCGGCGCCCACCCTTGCCTGCCGCCATGCCGATCTCCCTGCGCTCCGTCTCTTTTGCCTCTTTGCGCCAGCACCGCTGGTTCCGCCCCGCCGTCCGCGCGCTGGCGGGTTTGATCGCCCTGTGGCTGATCACCTGGCTCGCCATTCCGCCACTGGTCAAGGGCCCGCTGGAGCGCATCGCGTCCGAGCAACTGGGGCGCACCGTGACGGTGGGCGGCATCGACTTTGAGCCCTGGAGCCTGGAATTCGCCCTGCGTGACGTGACCGTGGCAGGCGCCAATGGTGCGCCCCCACAGCTGACCATTGGCCGCATCTATGCCGATGGCGAGCTGCAATCCCTGCTGCGCCTGGCGCCCGTGGTGGACGCCTTCACCATCGAAAACCCCGTGCTGCGCATCA
Organism: Acidovorax sp. LjRoot204; assembly: GCF_056175785.1. Lineage (NCBI taxonomy): Bacteria > Pseudomonadati > Pseudomonadota > Betaproteobacteria > Burkholderiales > Comamonadaceae > Acidovorax > Acidovorax sp. LjRoot204. The sequence continues at coordinate 48,320 of NZ_JBGFFF010000009.1, read as the reverse complement.
CCCACCTGGGCGATGGCCGCTACGACGTGGACGACATCATTGCCAAGGTCACCGCGCCCAAGAGCGAGCCCGAGCCAGACACCGGCCCCGCGCGCCTGGCGCTTTACAACCTGGCGCTCACCGGCGGCAGCATCGACTTCATCGACAACACCGTCAGCGAGACCCACGAGGTGCGTGCGCTGGCGCTGAAAGTGCCGTTCATCAGCACCCTGCCCTCGCAGCGCGAGGTGAAGGTGGAGCCCCACCTGGCGTTCACACTGGACGGCAGCCGGTTTGACTCCTCCGCCGAGGGCACGCCGTTTGCACAGACCGGCAAAGCCGACGCGCAGATCCGGCTGGATGGCCTGAACCTCGCACCCTACCTGGGCTACCTGCCGGCCAACCTGCCCGTCAAGGTGTTGGGTGCCACGCTGGATGCGGACGTGAAGGTGGCCTTTGAACAGCACCCGCGCATGGCCGTGAAGCTGACCGGCACCGTGCAGGCCAGCGGTGTGCGCATGGCCGACCGCCAGGGCGCCGACCTGCTGAGCTACGAGCGCCTGAAGATCGACATGGCCGATGTGCGCCCGCTGGACCAGGTGGTGCGCCTGCAGCATGTGGAGCTGACGGCGCCCGTGGTGACTGCCACCCGCGACGCCAGCGGTCAGATCAACCTGGCGCAACTGGCAACGCCCACCCCGCCAGCGCAGCCTTCCACGCCCGCCAAGGGCAAGCCCGCCACACCTGCGACATCCGCCTCAGCGGACACTGCCGCTTCGCCACCGGCCAGCGCGGCATCCGCCCCAGCGTCCCCCGCCTCCACAGGCAAAGCCAAGGCCAAGGCAGCCGCCCCCGCCTGGGCGGTGGAAGTCGCCACCGCAGCCGTGCGCGGGGGCACCCTGCGCTGGGCCGACGCCACCACGCGCCCCGCTGCCGCCCTGCAGGCCACCGACATCACGCTGGATGCGGCCGACGTCGCCCTGCCCTTTGCCAAGGACAACGCCAAGCCCTTCAGCTTCAAAGGCGGGCTCAACCTGCAGGGCAGCACACTCAGCTTCACCGGCGAAGCCACGGACCAGAAGGCCCAGGTCAACGCCACCCTGAACGCCCTGGCCCTGCAACTGGCCGCGCCCTACCTGGCCCAGGCGCTGGAGCCCACGGTGACCGGCCAGCTCAGTGGCGATGTGGCTGTGGCGTGGCAAGCGCCCGCGCCACAGGCCGCGCAGGCGGGCGCCACCGGCGTCACCCTCAAGGCAGGCCCCCTGGCGCTGGAGCAGCTCGCCGTCAAGCAGGGCAAGACCACCTTGGCCAGCCTGGGTAAGCTGGAGATTGCAGGCGCCGAAGTGCCCCTGGACGCACGCACCGCCACGCTGGAGCGCCTGGCCATCAGCCAGCCGCAACTGGCGGTGGAGCGCGGTGCAGATGGCAGCTGGATGTTTGAACGCTGGCTGAAATCGCAGAAGGCCGCCCCCGCCGCGCAAGGCAGCGCCACTGCAGCCGCTGACCCAGCCCCCGCCAGCAACGCCACGCCCTGGAAGCTGCGCGTGGCCGATTTCTCGCTGCAGGGCGGCACCGTCTCGCTGGCCGACAACGCCCAGCCGCGCCCCGTGGCGCTGGACGTGACGGCCCTGGGCATCACCGCCCGCAACCTGGCCAGCGACGGCAGCAAGCCCGAAGCCTTCATGCTCACCGCCCGCGCCGCCGCACCGGGCAAGGGCAGCAAGGCCGCGCCGGGCAAGCTCGACTACCAGGGCACGCTGGCCCTGCAGCCGCTGACCACCCAGGGCAAGCTCGACGCCACCCGCCTGCCGCTGCACGCACTGGACGGCTACCTGGCCAGCCAGCTGTCGGTAGAACTGCTGCGCGCCGACGTGGGCTACCGGGGCCAGGTGGCCCTGGCGCAGACCGACAAAGGAGTCAGCCTGCGTCTGAGCGGTGATGCCGTGCTGGAAGACCTGCAGGCCAACAGCACCGCCGCCTTCACCCCCAAGACCGAGGCCCAGGTGGGTGAGGAACTGCTGGCCTGGAAAAGCCTGAACCTGCGCGGCCTGGCCGTGGCCACCGCCCCCGGCACCGCGCCGCGCGTGGAGGTCAAGGAGACCAGCCTGGTGGACTTTTTTGCCCGGGTCACCATCAACGAGGCCGGCCGCATCAACCTGAGCGACATTGCCAAGACCCCGGCCGAGGCACGAGCGGCCAATGCGGCCAGCGCCGCAGCCAGCACGGCCGCCCCCACGGCATCAGCCCCCGCCTCAACCGCATCGGCAACGCCCACCGCCCCTGCCCCTGCGGCGGTGGCCCAGGCCGACCCGCTGGCCCCAGTGGTGGTCTTTGGCCCCGTGAGCCTGGTCAACGGCAAGGTGCTGTTCTCGGACTTTTTCATCAAGCCCAACTACTCGGCCGACCTGACGGAGCTGACTGGCAAGCTCAGCGCGTTCTCGTCCGAAGCCTCGGGCGGCGAGCCCGTGCTGGCCGACCTGGAGCTGCGCGGCCGCGCCGAGGGCTCGGCATCGCTCGAAGTCACCGGCAAGCTCAACCCGCTGGCCAAACCGCTGGCCCTCGACATCGTGGGCAAGGTGCGCGACCTGGAGCTCCCCCCGCTCACGCCCTATTCCGTCAAATACGCGGGCCACGGCATCGAGCGCGGCAAGCTCAGCGTGGATGTGAACTACAAGGTGCTGCCCAACGGCCAGCTCACCGCCAGCAACCGGCTGGTGCTCAACCAGCTGACCTTTGGCGAGCCCGTGGAGGGCGCCCCCAACAGCCTGCCCGTGAAGCTGGCCGTGGCCCTGCTGGCCGATCGCCAGGGCGTGATCGACCTGGACCTGCCCATCAGCGGCTCGCTCAACGACCCGCAGTTCCGCATCGGCCCCGTGATCTTCAAGATCATCGTCAACCTCATCGGCAAGGCGCTGACCTCGCCCTTCAGCCTGCTGGCCAGCGCGTTTGGCGGTGGCGACGAGATGAGCAACGTGCCCTTTGCCCCGGGCAGCGCCACGCTCACGCCCGAGGCCGAGCAGAACCTGGGCAAGGTGGTCAAGGCCCTGACCGACCGCCCCGCGCTCAAGATCACCGTGACCGGCATGGCCAGCCTGCAGGACGAGCGCGAAGGCCTGCAGCGCGAAAGCCTGCAACAACGGGTGCTGGCCGAAAAGCGCCGCGCCAGCCCCGGCGATACCGCCCCCGTATCGGCCGCCGAATACCCCGCCCTGCTCAAGGAGGTGTACCGCCGCGCCGACATGCCCAAGCCGCGCAACCTGGTCGGCCTGGCCAAGGACCTCACCGTGCCCGAGATGGAAGCCCTGCTGCTGGCCAACCAGCCCGCCACCGAGGCCATGGCCGCCGACCTGGCCACGCAGCGCGGCCAGGCGATCCGCGCGTACCTGGTGTCGCAAAAGCTGCCGGTGGAGCGGCTGTTTGTCGCGGCACCCAAAGCGGGCAAACAAGCAGAAAAGTGGACACCGCGTGCGGAATTGAGCCTGGCGACACAGTGAGCAACACCCCCTGAGTCGCCTACGGCGCCTTCCCCTCTCTCGCTACGCGGGAGGGGGACGCCCCCAGCGCAAAAGGCTGGATACGCCGCTTTCGCGGCGGGGCGGCCCTTGCGCGGGGGCCCTGGTACTGGCCGCGCCCGTTTCCACGGACATGGACGGCTCCAAGCACAATGGTGGATCGAGAATCGAAACGGCGGCAGCGCCGGAACCAATCCCGCCCCGCCCGCTCCCACACTGCACCATGCCTTCACGCCTGTTCCACCGCCTCGCAGCCACTCTCTTTTTTATAGCTGCCAGCGCTTTATGGACTAGCGCTAGCGCCCAATTGGGCACCAAAACCAGCGGACAGGGCACCAGCGTGGTCACCACGCCCTATGTGCGGGCCGAGCTGCTGGCCCATGCGCCCCAGGGCGTGGCGCCCGGCCAGCCGCTGTGGCTGGGCCTCTCGATCACCCACCAGCCCGAGTGGCACACCTACTGGAAGAACCCTGGCGACTCCGGCCTGCCCACCGACCTGGCCTGGACGCTGCCCGCCGGCCTGGATGCGGGCGAGATTGCCTGGCCCCTGCCCAAGAAGATCCCCATCGGCACGCTGGCCAACTATGGCTATGAAGGCACGGTGCTGCTGCCCGTGCCCGTCACCGTGGCCAGCACCTATGCCCCCGGCCCGCTGGCCAAGGATGCCACCATCAAGCTGCGCGCCTCGTGGCTGGTGTGCCGCAAGGAGTGCATTCCCGAAGAAGGTGAATTCACGCTGCAGCTTCCCATCCAGAGCACCACGGCACTGAGCAGTGCTGCCTTTGAGGCGGCCGCCAAGGCCCATCCCCGCGCCGTGGTGGCAGGCACCAACGGCATCGTGCCCGACAGCCAGGCGCAGATTGCGGACGGCAACCTGCTGAACGTCAGCGTGCAGGGCTTGCCCGTGGCGCTGCGTGGCAAGACACTGGACCTGTTCCCCGAAACCGCCGAGGTCATCGACAACGCGGCGAGCTGGAAGCAGAGCTGGAACGGCAGCGTGTGGACCGCGCAAATTCCCCTGTCGGCCCAGCGCAGCGCCAGCCCCAGCCTGATGCCCGTGGTGCTGGCCGAGCAGGCGGCCCCGGGCCACGGCACCGGCCCCGACACCCGCACCGGCTACCGCGCCGAACTGAAGGTGCTGGGCACCTGGCCGCAGGGCGCATCGGTGGCCAGCGTGTCGCCCGCGCTGGAGGCCGCGCTCAAAGCCAATGCGGCGCAGGCTGGCGGCTCGGCAACGCCTGCCGCAGCCTCCGGCGCCTCGTCCCTCACCCTCACGGCCGCGCTGCTGGGCGCCTTGCTCGGGGGCCTCATCCTCAACCTCATGCCCTGCGTGTTTCCGGTGCTGGCGATCAAGGTGGTGGGCTTCACACAGCATGCGCAAGACCGGCGCGCCCACCGCATCAGCGGCATCGCCTACACAGCGGGCGTGGTGCTGTCGTTCATCGCCCTGGGCGCCCTCATGCTGGGCCTGCGCGCGGCGGGCGAGGCGGTGGGCTGGGGATTTCAGCTGCAATCGCCCGCTGTGGTGGCATCGCTGGCGGCGCTGTTCACGCTGATCTCGCTGAACCTCGCGGGCGTGTTCGAGTTCGGGCATTTCCTGCCGTCCTCGATGGCCAGCCTGCAGGCCCGCCACCCGGTGGCCGACAGCTTCCTCACCGGTGTGCTGGCCGTGGCCGTGGCCTCGCCGTGCACGGCGCCGTTCATGGGCGCATCCCTGGGCCTGACCGCCACGCTGCCCGCGCCCCAGGCGCTGGCCGTGTTTGCGGCGCTGGGGCTGGGGCTGGCGCTGCCGTACCTGGCAGCCAGCTTTGTGCCCGCCGTGGCGCGCGCCCTGCCCCGCCCCGGCGCGTGGATGGACACCTTCCGCAAGCTCATGGCCTTCCCCATGCTGGCCACCGTGGTCTGGCTGGTGTGGGTGCTGGGCCAGCAAAGCGGCATCGACGGCGCCGGTGCGCTGCTGATCCTGCTGGTGGGCCTGTCGCTGGTGGTGTGGGCCCTGTCGCTGGCCGGGCGGGCGCGGGTGTGGATGGCCACGGTGTCCATCGCGGCCATGGCCTTGCTGGTCTGGGCCTTTGCGCCGCACGTCACCAACATGCCTGCCGCGCAGGCGGCCACGTCGTCACCGCAGGTCTCCACCACCGGCTGGCAGCCCTGGGCACCCGGCGCGGCCGAGCAGATCGTGGCCGGTGGCCGCCCCGTGTTTGTGGACTTCACCGCCGCCTGGTGCGTGACCTGCCAATACAACAAGAAGACCACGTTGGCGGATGCCAACGTGGTCGCCGACCTGCAAACCAAGAACGTGGCCCTGCTGCGTGCCGACTGGACGCGCCGCGACCCCGCCATCACCGCCGCCCTGGCGTCGCTGGGCCGCAGCGGCGTGCCGGTGTACGTGTTCTACCGCCCCGGCAAACCGCCGGTGGTGCTGACCGAGGTGCTCAGCGTGGACGAGGTGCGCGCCACCATCGCCCAGCTGTAGATCGCTTCCAGCCCACCTTTCCGCTTTCGACCACCTGCCAACCCTTCAGGAGACCCCGCCATGAAGCTGCTTCGCCGTACGTTGATCGCCACCGCCGCCCTGGTTGCCCTGGGCGCCCAGGCCGCCGCCACCGTGGGCCAGCCCGCGCCTGACTTCACGCTCAAGGACACCAACGGCAAGACCGTGCGCCTGTCGGACTTCAAGGGCAAACACGTGGTGCTGGAATGGACCAACCCCGGCTGCCCCTTTGTGCGCAAGCACTACGACAGCGGCAACATGCCCGCCACGCAAAAAGACGCCACCGGCAAAGGCGTGGTGTGGCTGTCCATCAACTCCACCGAAAAAGCCAGCAGCGACTACCTGGAGCCCGCCAAGCTGATGGCCTGGAAGCAGGAGCGCAAGGCCACCCCCACCGCTGTGCTGATGGACGAGGAAGGCACCGTTGGCAAGAGCTACGGGGCGCGCACCACGCCGCACTTGTACATCGTCAACCCGCAGGGCCAGCTCATCTACGCGGGCGGCATCGACAGCATTCCCTCGGCCCGCCCGGCCGACATCGAGAAGGCCACCAACTACGTGAAGGTGGGGCTGGGCGAAGCGCTGGCGGGCAAGCCGATCTCGGCGGCGACGACGGCGCCGTATGGGTGCAGCATCAAGTACAAGTCGCCGGCCTGACCGGATGCGGTGACGCTGGTCCACGGTCCCGGGGCATGCGTACACTGCTTGCATGCTCCACACCCCCGACACCATCAGCACCCTGCGCCACCTGCTCACCGCCTGCCGCACCATTGCGGTGGTGGGCCTTTCGCCGCAGTGGCACCGCCCCAGCTACTTTGCCGCCAAGTACATGCAGGCGCATGGCTACCGCATCGTGCCGGTCAACCCGCTGGTGGCGCGTGAGGGCGGGCAGATTTTGGGCGAGGCGGCCTACGCCAGCGTGACCGATGCGGCCGCAGCGCTGGCAGCGCAAGGCCAGAAGATCGACATGGTGGACTGCTTTCGCAAGAGCGAGGACATCCCGCCACTGGCCGATGAGGCCGTCGCCATCGGCGCACAGTGCCTGTGGCTGCAGCTGGGCGTGTTCAACGAGTCCGCAGGCCTGCGCGCCGAGGCGGCGGGCCTGCAAGTCATTCAAAACCGCTGCGTGAAGATTGAACACGCGCGGCTGTTTGGCGGCCTGGGCTGGATGGGCGTGAACACGCGCGTGATCAGCGCCAAGCGCTTGCGGCAGCTGCCTTACTAGCAAATTGATAGCTGCCAGCGCATATTGCACTATCGCTTGCGGCCGATTTCTTTCAAATCCCTTCACCCAACCCCCTGCGCAGCACTGCAGGCTGCGCCACCGCCATGACCGAGCCCACATCCAACGGTGCCGACCGCCACTTCGGCTTTGGCACCCGCGCCATCCACGCCGGGGCCCAACCCGACCCGGTGACCGGCGCACGCGCCACACCCATCCACCAGACGACCAGCTTTGTGTTTGACAACGCCGAGCACGCGAGCAGCCTGTTCAACCTGCAGACCTTTGGCAACGTCTACAGCCGCATCAGCAATCCCACGGTGGCGGTGTTGGAGGAGCGCGTCGCCAGCCTCGAAAACGGCCGCGCGGCCCTGGCCTGCGCCAGCGGCATGGCCGCGCAGATGGCGGCGCTGCTGGCCATCCTCAAAACCGGCGACCATATCGTGGCGGCCAGCACGCTCTACGGCGGCACGGTGGGGCAGCTGGGAGTGGGCTTCTCTCGCCTGGGCATCGAGACCACATTCGTGGACCCGGCCGACCCCGAGAACTTTGCACGCGCCATGCGCCCGAACACCCGCGCCGTGTACGGCGAGACCATCGGCAACCCGCTGGTCAACGTGCTCGACATCGCCGCCGTGGCCGGGGTGGCGCATGCGCATGGCGTGCCGCTCATCATCGACAACACGGTGGCCAGCCCCTACCTGTGCAACCCCTTGCAGCTGGGCGCCGACATCGTGGTGCACAGCGCCACCAAGTACATCGGCGGCCACGGCACGACCATGGGTGGTGTGGTGGTGGAAGGCGGCAAGTTCCCATGGGACAACGGCAAATTCCCCGAGATGGTGGAGCCCAGCCGTGCGTACCACGGCGTGAAGTTCTACGAGACCTTTGGCGACTTTGGCTACACCATGAAGGCGCGCATGGAGGTCAACCGCACCTTCGGCGGCGTGCTCTCGCCCATGAACGCATGGCAGCTGCTGCAGGGCGCCGAAACCCTGCACCTGCGCATGCGCGAGCACTGCCGCAATGCGCTGGCCGTGGCGAAGTTTCTGCAGAGCCATCCGCAAGTGGCGTGGGTCAACTACCCGGGCCTGGCGGATTCGCCGTACTACGACCTGGCGCGAAAGCAGTTCCGCGCGGTGGATGGCGCGCCGGGCGCCTCGGGCATTCTCACGTTTGGCGTGAAGGGCGGCGCGGCGGCGGGCGAGAAGTTCATCGACGCCTGCGAGTTCCTGAGTCACCTCGCCAACATCGGCGACGCGAAGACACTGGTGATACACCCTGCATCGACTACCCACCGCCAGCTCAGTGAAGAAGAGCTGACCCGCGCGGGCGTGAGCGCGGACATGGTGCGGCTGTCGGTGGGGATTGAAGACCTGGACGACATCCTGTGGGACATTGACCAGGCGCTGGGGCGCGCAGCGGGCTGATCGCCCCACGGGCTACGCGGGGCCGACCGGCGCCCCCAGGCGCTGCGACAAACTCCGCGCCGCCTCGCGCAGATGTTGCGCCGCCGGGCTGGCGGGCCCGGTCTGCAGCGTGGCGCTGGGACCGATCACGGCGATGCACAGCACCAGCTGCCCGAACCCATCAAACACCGGCGTGGCCAGCGCGCTGATGCCGGGCAGGAGCTGGTCCGTCACCTCGCTGATCTGGTGCTGGCGCACAGCCTCCAGCTCGGCCGCAAAGGCAGGCTCGTCCAGTGCGCCCGCAAACCCTTCGGCCGCCAGCGCAGCCGCAGCGCGTTCGCGCGACCCAAAGGCCGCAAACACCTTGCCCGTGGCCGTGTGCCGCACCGAGGCCGTGGTGCCGTGGCGCATGGCCACATACACGGCGGTGGGGCCTTCCTCCACACGAATGATGGTGGGGCCACTGTCGCCCCAGACCGAGGCCGACACGGTGTAGCCGATGCGCTGGGCCAGCGCGGGCAGCTCGGCAATGGCCAGGCGCACCGGGTCCACCTGCTGCAGGCTGATGAGGCCGAGCTGCATGGCCAAGGGGCCCAGGCCGTAATGGCCGCTCACGGCGTCCTGCTCGATCAGGCCCAGCTTGCCAAAGCTCACCAGGTAGGGGTGGGCCTTGGCGGCCGTCATGTCCGCCGCGCGGGCCAGGTCCTTGAGCGCCATGCGCCGGCCGGTGCGCGCCAGCACCTTCAGCAGCTGGCCGCCCACCTCCACGCTCTGGATGCCGCGCGGGCTGCGGGGCGTGTCTTCGTCGTCGGCGGGGGGCAGGTCGGGGGTCGTGGTGGGCATGGGGCGATTGTCCACGCAGCGCAGCACACATCCGCCCTTCTGGTTTACACCTAAACAAATGCGTTAGACATGAACGAATTTCTTGCCTAACATCAACGCATTCCGTTTAGATAAACGCATTCACCATTAACAAATCACTACCATGAGCACCGTCAAAACCTTTGCCTCCGCCGCCGACCTCGAAGTGAAGAAGGTGAGCTTCGAGAAGCTCTCCGACCACGCCTATGCCTACACGGCCGAGGGCGACCCCAACACCGGCATCATCATTGGCGACGACGCAGTGATGGTCATCGACACCCAGGCCACGCCCGTGATGGCGCAGGACGTGATCCGCCGCATCCGCGAGGTGACGGACAAGCCCATCAAGTACGTCCTGCTCTCCCACTACCACGCGGTGCGCGTGCTGGGCGCAAGCGCCTACGGCGCCGAGCACATCATTGCCAGCGAGGACACGCGCGACCTGATCGTGGAGCGCGGCCAGTTCGACAAGGACAGCGAGATCGGCCGCTTTCCGCGCCTGTTCCAGAACGTGGAGAGCGTGCCGGACGGCCTGACCTGGCCGACCATGACCTTCAACAGGAAGATGACCCTGTGGCTGGGCAAGCTGGAGGTGCAGATCCTGCAACTGGGCCGGGGCCACACCAAGGGCGACACGGTGGCCTGGCTGCCGCAGGAAAAGATCCTGTTCAGCGGCGACCTGGTGGAGTTCGACGCCACGCCGTATGCGGGCGACGCGTATTTCCAGGACTGGCCGCAGACCCTGGACAACATCGCGGCGCTGAAGCCCGAGAAGCTGGTGCCCGGCCGTGGCGCCGCGCTGCAGACGCCCGAGCAGGTGCAGGCGGGCCTGGCGGGCACACGCGCCTTCATCAGCGACCTGTACGAGAGCGTGAAGGCCAGTGCGGCCAAGGGCGAGGACCTGCGCAAGGTCTACGAGGCCACGTTTGCCCAACTGCAGCCCAAGTACGGGCACTGGGTCATCTTCAACCACTGCATGCCGTTTGACGTGACCCGTGCGTACGACGAGGCCACGCAATACCCCGACCCACGCATCTGGACCGCCGAGCGTGATGTCCAGATGTGGAAAGCCCTGGAAGGCTGATCCGCCGAGGCTGGAGGAGACAAAAGATATGAACCCCAGAGACATTCCCACCGAAGCCTTCCACGCCAGTGGCGCCGAAGTGCAGGCCATCGACTTCGGCTACGTGCGCTCGCCCGACCAAGACCGCGTCACGCCCGCACAGCACCCCATCGTGGTCATCGGCGCGGGCCCTGTGGGCCTGTCGCTCGCCATCGACCTGGCCCAGCGCGGGCAGCGTGTGGTGGTGCTGGACAACGACCACAAGCTCTCCATCGGCTCGCGCGCCATCTGCTTTGCCAAGCGCACGCTGGAGATCTGGGACCGCCTGGGCGTGGGCCAGCGCATGGTGGACAAGGGCGTGTCGTGGAACCTGGGCAAGGTGTTCCTCAAAGACGAGCAGCTGTATGAATTCAATCTGCTGCCAGAAGAAGGCCACGAGCGCCCCGCCTTCATCAACCTGCAGCAGTACTACGCCGAGGCCTACCTGGTGGAGCGTGCGCTTCAGCTGCCGGGCATCGACATCCGCTGGCACAACAAGGTCACTGCGGTGCAAAGCCGCGCGGACGGCGCGCTGCTGAGCATCGACACGCCCGAGGGCGCCTACCAGATGGATGCGCAATGGCTGGTGGCCTGCGACGGTGCGCGCTCGCCCACGCGGCAGATGCTGGGGCTGGAGAGCAAGGGGCGCATTTTTCAGGACCGCTTCCTGATCGCAGACGTGAAGCTGGCGGATGAGGCGAACTTCCCTACCGAGCGCTGGTTCTGGTTCGACCCGCCCTTTCATCCCAACCAAAGCGTGCTGCTGCACCGCCAGCCCGACAACGTCTGGCGCATCGACTTCCAGCTGGGCTGGGACGCCGACCCCGAAGAAGAAAAGAAGCCCGAGAACATCATCCCGCGCGTGAAGGCGCTGCTGGGTGCGGATGCACAGTTTGAGCTGGACTGGGCCAGCGTCTACACCTTTGCCTGCCTGCGCATGGACCAGTTCGTGCACGGCCGCGTCATCTTCGCGGGCGACAGCGCCCACGGCATCTCGCCCTTTGGCGCACGTGGCGCCAACAGCGGCGTGCAGGATGCCGAGAACCTGGCCTGGAAGCTCGATTGGGTGCTCCAGGGCCGCGCCAGCCCCGCGCTGGTGAGCACCTATGGCCCCGAGCGTGAATACGCGGCCGATGAGAACCTGTGCAACTCCACCCGCGCCACCGACTTCATCACGCCCAAGAGCGAGGTGAGCCGCCTGTTCCGCGACGCGGCACTGCACCTGGCGCGTGAACACGCCTTTGCAAGGCGCATCGTCAACAGCGGCCGCCTGTCGGTGCCCGCCACGCTGCACCAGTCGCCCCTGAACACGCCGGATACCGATCACTTCGCAGGCACCCAGGTGCCCGGTGCCGTGCTGCTGGATGCACCGTTGACGAAACAGGGCCAGCCCACCTGGCTGCTGCGCGAACTGGGGCCGGATTTCACGCTGCTGGTGTTTGGCCCTGCGCCCACCTGGGCGCGTGGCCTGCCCCAGGTGAAGGTGCTGCAGATCGGCATTGATGTGATCGACCACCAGGCGCTGGCCGCCCAGCGGCTGGATGCGCTGCCGCGCACCGTGTACCTGGTGCGGCCCGACCAGCATGTGTGCGCGCGCTGGCGCACGCCCACCGAAGCGGCTGCGCGCAGCGCACTGGCCCGTGCCACGGCCGCAGCCGTCTGACCAGGAAGACGACAAGGAACATGCCCATGCTGAACACCCAACCGAACCTGCAGGCCTGCGACGACTTCTATGAAGCGCTGATTGCCGCGCACCAGGGCCTGTCCACGCCCGAGAGCCACGCCATGAACGCACGCCTGGTGCTGCTGCTGGCCAACCACATCGGCGACCAAGCCACGCTGCAGCACGCGCTGCAGCTGGCGCGCGGCAGTGCCGTGCCCACGGCCGACCGGCGCACCACCCCGGCCATCACGCCCGTGGTGCCCACCCACGCGGTGGCGGCCTAGCCCGCACCTTTTCACCTGGCACTTCAGCACCGCGCAGACGGTGCGGGGTCCGACCCGCCTTGAACTTTGACCACTACGGAGACAACACCACCATGCAGCGCAAACATTTCCTCGCCACCCTCGCGGGCCTGGCCCTTGCCACCACCCTCCCCCTGGCCCACGCCCAGGACACCAAACCGCTCGAATGGGTGGTGGGCTACGCGGCAGGTGGCGGCTCAGACATCGTGGCGCGCACGATTGCCGAATCCATGTCGGCCACGCTGGGCCGCCCCATCGTCATCAACAACAAACCCGGCGCGGGCACCAACATCGCGGCCGAGTACAGTGCGCGCAACAAGGACTTTGGCAACCTGATGTTCTCGGCCGACTTCGCCACACTGGCGGCCAACCCGTTCCTGTTCAGCAAGCTCGCCTACAACGCCGAAAAGGACTTCCAGCCCGTGGGCCTGCTGGTGCGCTTTCCGATGTTCTTGGTGGTATCCAACAGCGTGCCGGCCAAGAACCTCAAGGAGTTCATGGCCTGGGCCAAGGGCCAGGCCGATGGCGTGAACTGGGCGTCGGCCGGGCCGGGCAGCCCGCACCACCTCGTGGGCGAGCTGTTCCGCGAGCAGAGCGGTCTCAAGCTCACGCATGTGCCTTATCGCGGCGCAGCCCCGGCCATCCAGGACGTGATCGGCGGCCAGGTGCCTGCGATGTGGATCGACAGCGCCACGGTGTACCCGTTCCTCGCGGGCAACAAGGTGCGCGCCATTGGCGTGGCCAGCCCGCAGCGCGTGACCACCATGCCCGATGTGCCCACGATTTCCGAGCAGGGCCTGCAAGGGTTTGAAGGTTTTGCCTGGCAAGGCCTGGTGGTGCCCACCGGCGCGCCGGCCGATGTGGTGGCGAACTTCAGCAAGGCACTGCAGACCGCCCTGGCCGACACGCGCACCAAGGCGCGCCTGCAGGCCCTGGGTGTGGAGCCCATGCCCGGCACCGCCGCCCAGATGGGCGGCTTTGCGCGCGCCGAGCGGGAGAAGTGGGGGCGAGTCATCACCAAGGTGGGCGTGAAACTCGACTAACCCCCCAAGCGGCTGCGCCCCATCCCCCTGCGGGGGAGCCCACGTTGCGGGCCGAATACGGGGCTCAGCGGCTGCGCGCCAGCCTGCGCTTGCGGTGCAAGGCGGGTGCGAGCCACAGCAGCTGCACCGTCACATAGCCCAGCACCGCCAGCAGCAGGCCCAGCGTGGGCAGGCCGATCAGCAGCGGCGTGCCCAGCGCCTGCATCCAGATGCCTAGGGCCTGCACCGTGAACTCCCCACCCGGCGCCACGCTGCTCCAGGCGGGCAGGGTCTGCGCGCCGGGCATCACCAGCGCCCCGAGGTAGAAGGCCATGACATACAGCGGCACGGTGGTGAGCGGGTTGGTATAGAAGGTGGCCACGCCCCCGGCCACCACGTTGCCGCGCAGCCAGGCGCACACCAGCAGCGTGCCCGGGATCTGCAGCGGCCCTGGGATCAGGCCGCAGAACATGCCAGCCGCCACCCCGCGCGCCAGCGGCTGGCGCTGAAAGCGGAACAGCGCGCGCTGCTCCAGCCAGGGCTGGAACTGCGCGAGCCAGCTGCGGTCCAGCAGTTGCCGGGCCCGGGGTTCCAGGGCGCGCAGCCAGCGGCGCAGGCGACACAGCGGCTGCATCATGCGACGAACGCTACCGCGGTGCCTGCGCCCCACAAGGTGGTGAGGCCTACCAGCAGGTTCACGTCGCGCGGCTCGTTCTCGGCGCGGTAGGCCATCGCAGTGGCTCCCACCAGGCCCAACAACAAGCACAGCATCACCGATTCGATCAGATCCATGGCTCAAGTCTCCCGGTTTGGCAGCGATCAGGCCTTGGGGGGCAGTGCGGGTGGGGCGCCCTTGGCGGCCTCGCCCGAATTGCGCAGCGACAGGAAGATCGACCCGGCGATCAGCGTGGCCGTGACCAGCAAGGCATAGCCAATCGGAATCTTCACAAAGTCGATGAGCAACATCTTGCCGCCGATGAAAACCAGGACCAGTGCCAGGCCGTAGGCCAGCAGGTGGAAACGGTCGGCCAGGTCTGCCAGCAGGAAGTACAGCGCACGCAGACCCAGGATGGCAAAGATGTTGGCCGTGAGCACGATGAACGGGTCGCTGGTGATGGCGAAGATCGCCGGGATGCTGTCCACCGCAAAGATGATGTCGGTCGTGCCGATCAGGATCAGCACCACGAACAGCGGGGTGTAGTGCTTGACGCCGTTGATCAGGGTCGAGAGCTTTTCGCCGTCGAACTGGTCGGTGATGCGGATGCGCTTTTTCAGGAACCTGAGCACCGGGTTGGTGGCGATGTCAGGCTCCTGCCCGGCGGCAAACCACATCTTCACGCCCGTGACGACCAGGAACGCACCGAACACATACAGCAGCCAGTGGAAGGTGGCCAGCAGCCAGGCGCCTGCCAGGATGAGCAGCGTGCGCAGCACGATGGCGCCGATGATGCCGATGATGAGCGCGCGCTTTTGGTACTGCGGCGGCACGGCAAAGTAGCTGAACAGCATCAGGAAGACGAAGATGTTGTCCACCGACAGGCTCTTCTCCACCAGGTAGCCGGTGATGAACTGCATGGACACCGTGTTGGCGATCTCGCGACCCTGGCTGCTGTCCAGGTACCACCACAGGATGGCCACAAACACAAAGGCGAGCGAGAACCACAACAGGCTCCAGCGCGCGGCCTCGCCCATGGTGACCTTGTGCGCGCCCTGGCGCTCCATGACCAGCAGGTCCACGCCTATGGCGATGACCACGAAGACGGCAAATCCCGCCCACATCCACCACGTTCCGATTGTTTCCATCGAGTTTCTCCAAAGATGCCCTCACACGCCCAGGCACGCCGGACGCCCAAGCCCCGGACTGTAGGGGCTGGGGTACTTCTTTAAAACCTGTGATCACAGTAGTATTGGTTCGGTTTTTACGAACTAAACACCTTTTTTACGGCCCGACCGCAAAGAGATCATGAGCCAGAGCTTCAACTACCGCCATCTTTTCTACTTCTGGGTGGTGGCCAAGGAGGGCGGCATCGCCCGCGCCGCCGAGCGGCTGGACATGGCCGTGCAGACCATCAGCGCCCAGGTGCGCGAGCTGGAAAAGTCGCTGGGCGTGAGCCTGCTGCGCACCGAGGGCCGCAACCTGGTGCTGACCGACGCAGGCGTGGCCGCGCTGCATGAGGCCGACCACATTTTTGCGCTGGGCGAATTGCTGCCCGTGCGCGTGCGCGAGGCCGCCAGCGGCCAGACACTGCGGCTGAACCTGGGCATCTCCGACGGCATTGCCAAGCTGGCCGTGCACCGGCTGCTGACGCCCGTGCTGGACGAGCCGCACCTGCGCCTGCTGTGCCATGAGGGCGAGTTCCAGCCCCTGCTGGGCGAGCTGGCGCTGCACAAGCTCGATGCCGTGCTGGCCGACCGCGCCGCGCCGCCCAACCCGGCCCTGCGCACCACCAGCCAGCTGCTGGGCACGAGCGCCATTGCCTGGTATGCGCCTCCGCTGTGGTCCGAGGCGGCGGCCAACAACTTCCCGCACAGCCTGACTGTGGTGCCCGTGCTGCTGCCCACCGACCACGCCGCGATGCGCGCACGCATCGACCACTGGCTGGAGCGCGAGCGCATCCGCCCGCGCATTGCCGGGGAGTTTGAAGACAGCGCCCTTTTGAGCACCTTTGCCGCCACCGGCATGGGCGTGATGCCCGCGCCGGTCTCGCTGGGCGAGCACCTGGCACAGACCCACGGGCTGGTGCAGGTGGGTACTGCACCCGACGTGCAGGAGCAGTTCCACCTGATCTACAGCGCCCGCAAGGTGATGCACCCGCTGCTCACGCGGCTGCTGGAGGCAGGCCAGGGCGGAATGCTATTGAATTAATAGCTACCAGCACATACCGATCTAGCGCTTGGGGCCCAAAAGACGCAAAAATCTGGCGCAATGCCCTCGCAGGCCCCGTCAGTCGCGCCCGCCCCGCTCGATGTGCTGCGCCGCCGATGCCGGGTCGGAAAAGCACAGTTCGTGGCTGCCCGGGCACTCCACCAGGCGAAACAAGCCCAGCCGCTCCGACAGGCGCGGGTGCCACGGCAGGCTGTGGGGCAGCGCGGTGTCCTGCTGCGCGTTGAGGTAGCTCTTGCCCACCTCCAGCGCGGCCAGCGGCACGGGCAGCTGCGCCGGGTCGGTGAAGGTGCGATAGGGGTGGGGATTGAGCAGCGCATAGGTGCTTTGCGCCAGGGCCTCGTCGGCATCGTTGATGAAGGCCTCGCGCCAGATGGGGTACGGCAGCATTACGGCATTGCCACTGCTGGCCGCGACTTGGTCGAACAGCGCACGGTAATGCGGCGGCACCAGGTCATTCAGGCATTCGCCAGGCTGCGGCACAAAGGCGTTCCAGTACACCAGACGGCGGATGCGCCCAGGCAGACGCGCGGGCATGTGGCTGATGACCATGCCGCCGTAGCTGTGGCCCACCAGGCGCACGTCGGTCAGGCCCTGGCTGTCGATGAAGGCCGCCAGCGAATCCACCGCGTCGGCGAGACCCGTGGCCGCGCGGTCGTCGCCGGGGTTGTTGCCCGCGAGCGTGGGGCAGTGCACCGTGTGGCCGCGCGCGCGCAAGTGGGTGGCGGTGGCTTCCATCTCGGCACCGGTGTGCCATGCGCCATGGACCAGGACATAGGTATCCGGCATGTGTGTCTCCTTGGGGTTGTGTTGCAGGACCGGGCAATCCGCCCTGCCGCTACCTTAGAAACACCCGGTGGCACGGAATGGCCCGCGCGTGCCAGCCTGCTGTGCTGGATGTGCCAGAGCGCTCACCCACAGGCCAGCGCGGCCGTCTCAACGCTTGGCCTCATTCCGTTTCCAAATCACTCGTGTCTAGGCGCGAAGCCGCAGACAGTGCTGTAGCACGGCAAGGCGAAGCAACAACGACACGGATGATTTGGAAACGGAATCAGCCGCCGCGCCGCCACTGCGCGGGCGACATGCCCATGGCGCGCTGGAAGGCGCGTGCGAAGTGCGAAGGGTCGGCAAAGCCGCAGCGCCGCCCGATCTCGCCCACGGCCACATGGGCCAGCTGGGGGCGGCGCAGCAGCTCGCCTGCACGCGCCAGGCGCAGTTCGCGCAATGTGCCCGCAAAGGTGTGGCCCTGTGCCGCAAACGCCCGGTGCAGGGTGCGCAGCGACACACCCGCCTCCTGCGCCAGCGCCGGGGCCGACAGGCCCGGCTGGTCAATGCGCGCCCGCAGCAGCGCACACAGATGGGCATGCAGGCTGCGCGCCGCGTTGGGGGCCAGTGGCTGGGGCGGCTCCAGTGCAGCGCACAACAACGCGCCCAAGTGGTCGGACAGCAACGTAGGCGGCAGGGCCTGCGCCGAGGCCGGGTCACGTGCCAGTTGCACGGCCAGCGCCCCCAGGCTCTGGCCCCAGCCCCGGTCGCGCCAGGCCACGCGCGGGCCGGGCGCCTCAGCCTGTTGCAGCCACTGGCCCACCCAGGCGCGCGGCAGCTGAAGCGACACGCAGTGCACACCTTCGGGAAAGTGCAGTTCGTAAGGCCGGGCCGAATCCAGCAGCACCACATCGCCCGGGCGCAGGTGGGCCACATGGCCATCCTGGCGCACATGCCAGGGGGTCTCGGCCTGGCCGATCAGGTAGAAGGGCAGCTGGCGGCTGCGCGCAATGCCGGCGGGTGTGCGAAACACATCCTGGGTGGAGGCCCGCACGCGGTTGATGGACAGCGTCTCCACCGGCAGGCTTTGCAGCTCGCCGCCAAACAGCGGCGCCTCGCGGGAGCTGCAATCCATCTCCAGAAACGCCTCGCAGATCGCACCCACCCAGTAGTCCAGGCGCGCAGGCTGTGCCACCACGTCAGTGGTCCACTGGCGCAGAGCAGCGGGGGACGAAGGCGCGGAGGCGACGGCGGGCATGGAGCCCAATCTACCGGCAAGCGTGCCGGGCAGGCAACAGGGCAAGCCCGCCCAACCACTCCCCTGACGGCCTGCCCGCCAGGCTCAGCGCTGCGGCATGTCCTTCACCGAATACCCCAGGCTCACCGTGGCATCGTCAGGAATGGCGGGCATGGACACATTCCACGCCTCCCACGCGGCGCGCATGGTCTGCAGGC
The DNA here is from genome assembly GCF_056175785.1 of Acidovorax sp. LjRoot204. Classification (NCBI taxonomy): domain Bacteria; kingdom Pseudomonadati; phylum Pseudomonadota; class Betaproteobacteria; order Burkholderiales; family Comamonadaceae; genus Acidovorax; species Acidovorax sp. LjRoot204. The sequence continues at coordinate 29,650 of NZ_JBGFFF010000009.1, read as the reverse complement.
GTTCGGGCTCCACGGGCGCGCGGTTGGCGCGCTCACGTTCATCGTCGGCCAGGTTGAACAGGTAGTCGTTGCCATCCACCCGCAGGTACTTCCACACGCCCTGGCGCATGGCGCGCTGGCCCCGGTGGTTCATGCGCCAGAACAGCGGGGGCTCGTCGATCACATTGGCATCGCGCAGCAGCGGCATCAGCGTGCGACCGTCCAGTGGGTAGTCCGCATGCGCGGCGGCCCCTGCGGCGTCGAGCATGGTGGCCGACCAGTCCATGGTCATACAGGTCTGCGCGCTCACGCCGCCGGGGGCGATCACCGCAGGCCAGTGGGCAATCCAGGGCACGCGGATGCCGCCTTCGGTCAGGTCCATCTTGCCGCCAACCAGCGGCCAGTTGTCCGAGAAGCGCTCGCCACCGTTGTCGCTGGTGAACACCACCAGCGTGTCGCGCGCCAGGCCCAAGGACTCCAGCAGCGCCATGATGCGGCCGATGCCCTCGTCCATGTGGTGGATCATGCGGCGGTAGGTCTCGATGTTGCCGCCGTGCAGGTGGAACAGGTTGCCCTTGACCTCCTGCGCCAGCGCCTCGTCGTCGCGCGTTTCCCACGGCCAGTGGGGCGCGGTGTAGTGCAGGCTCAAGAAGAACGGCGTGCCCGCCTGCGCGCCCGGCGCCATGCGCTGCACATAGTCGAGCGCGTGGTCGGTGATGAGGTCGGTGAGGTAGCCGTCCTGCTGCTTTTCCTCCTCGCCCAGGTACAGGTCGTGCGTGCCGTTGGAGCTGCAGTGGGTGAAGTAGTCCACCCCGCCCGACATGGGGCCGAAGAACTCGTCATAGCCCGAGCGCAGCGGCCCGAACGCGGGCGGATAGCCCAGGTGCCACTTGCCCATCAGCGCCGTGCGGTAGCCCGCTGCGCGCAGCAGCGAGGGCAGCGTGGGGTGCTCCGGCGGCAGGCCCAGGGTGGTGCTGCCCCGGCTCTTGCTGTTGATGGGCTCCTCGGCAGCGCCGCGCAGACGGTACTGGTAGCGCGCCGTCATCAACGCAAAGCGCGTGGGCGAGCAGACGGGGGAGTTGGAGTAGCCCTGCGTGAGCTTGAGGCCATTGGCCGCCAGCTGGTCAAGCACCGGCGACACGGGGCCAAACGCCGCGTCGCGCCCACCGTAGCAGCCCAGGTCGGCATAGCCGAGGTCGTCGGCGACGATGAAGATGATGTTGGGGCGGGGTGGTAGGGTCATCTCGAAATCCAGTTTCACTCAACATGGCGCGCAGTCTTCGCGACAGGCGCGGCCGAGGCGGGGGCGGCAAGCAAGGGCCGCCCCGCAGCGAGGCCGCCGTCCCCCTCCGGGGGAAGCGGCGCAGCCGCTCAGGGGGGCTTCCTTGCTATGGTTTGAAGCCCGAGCGCTGCACGACCGGCGCCCATTGCGCGCGGTAGGCCTTGAGCATGGCCTCGGTTTGCGCCATGGTCGCCACCACGGGCTCCATCTTGGCGGTCTCGAACTTGCGCTGCGTGTCCGGGTCTTTCATCACCTCCACGATCAACCCCGACAAACGTTCGGCCTGGGCCTTGGACATGCTCATCGGGGCAAAGAAGGTGTTCCAGCCGGTAGCGGCCAGGTCCATGCCGCTTTCCTTGAAGGTGGGAATCTTTGCATCGAGCGGGCTGCGCTTGGCGCTCGACACGGCCAGGATGCGGATCTTGCCGGCCTCGTGCTGGGGCAGCAGGCTGTCAAACGTGTCGAACGCCACGGGCACCTGGCCGCCCAGCAGGTCGTTGAGCAGCGGCGCCGAGCCCCGGTAGCCCACCACCTCGGCGCGCACCTTGGCGGCGTCGCCCACCATCAGGCCAAAAAAGTGCGGCAGGCTGCCCGTGGCAGGCACGCCGAAGTTGGCCTTGTCGGGGTTGGCGCGCAGCCACGCCATGAGGTGCGGCAGTTCCTTGACCGGCACGGCACTGCCCACGGCCACGCCAAATTCATAGCTGTTGACATGGCTCACAGGGCGGAAGTCGCGCTCCGGGTCGTAGCCCGCATCGGGGAACACCAGGGGTGCCACCAGCATCACGGCGGGGTTGGCCAGCAGCAGCGTGGGCTGGTTAGCGGGCGCGGCTTTGACAGCCTGGGCCGACAGGCGGCCGCCCGCGCCGGTCTTGTTCTCCACGATCACGGGCGTACCGAGCTTGCTGCCCAGCTTGTCGGCCACGATGCGGGCCACGCGGTCGGTCGCGCCGCCGGGGGCGTAGCCCACCACGATGCGCAGCGGGGTGTCCTGCGCCTGGGCCAAGGTGGCGCACAGGGCAAGTGTGGCGGTCAGCACAAAAGCAAGGGGTTTGCGCATGGTCGAAATCTCCAGGGGCGATGGCAGGGCCTGCGCAGCCGCGCAGGGGGTGGATGGCCGGACTGTATTGGCCACACAATCAATTGATCTAATCAATCATTGCCCGGAAATACCCTGATGCCTGCCCCGGCCCCGAACCCACCCACCGCCCCCGGCCACCGGCTGGCCCACCCGCAGGCCGCCAACGACCTGCTGATGTACCGCCTCAACCGCCTGATCGCGGTGGCGGGCAGTCTGGTGGTGCGGCTGTGCGAAGGCGGCTACGGCATCACCCGCCGCGAGTGGGGGCTGATGATGATGCTGGCGCAGCACCCCGGCATGCCCCCGGCCGAGCTGGCCCAACGCCTGGGGCTGGACCGGGCCCGCACCTCGCGCGCCATCACCTCGCTGCTGACCAAGAAGCTCATCACCCGCAACGCCATGCCCGGCGACCGGCGCCAGGCCCGGCTGTCGCTCACGGCGGCGGGCCAGACCGTGCACGACGAACTGTTTCCGCAGGTCAAGGCGCTCAACCAGGAGCTGCTGACGGGCCTCAGTGCCGAGGCGGTGGCCGGGCTGGACCAGGCCCTGGCCGACATGCAGCAGCGTGCCGAGGCGCTGGTCGCCACCCGCACCGACGTGCCGCGCACCTACCGGCTGCGGGGCGGGCGGCATGTGGATTGAGGGGGTTAGCAGAATAGAGTTGCCCCAAAACGGGGAACCGGCGATATCCTCAAACCCGCCCTGAGCTACCCGCCCACGGCGCACCCGCGCTCCCCACGTCCCACAACGGCCCACGCACACCCAACGCCCACCCTCCATGTCCCAGCACTCGACCTCTTTGTGGAGCCCCTTGCGCCAACCCGCGTTCCGGGGCCTGTGGATTTGCGGCGGTATCTTTTTTGTGGGCAGCGGCATGCAGAGCATGGCGGCGGCCTGGCTTATGGTGGAACTCACGGGTTCGTCGTTCCTGGCTGCTCTGGTGCAGACGGCGGTGTTCATGCCCATGTTTTTGCTGGCCCTCCCTGCCGGCGTGCTGGCAGACACGACCGACCGGCGCCGGTTGATATCGGGCGCACTGCTGGCACAGGCCGGGGCGTGCGCCTTGCTCACGCTGCTGACGTTGGGGGGCTGGAGTGGCCCGGCGTCGGTGCTGTTTCTGGTGTTCATCTGCGGCTGCTGCACGGCAGTGCTCACACCCGCGTGGAACTCGTCGGTCATCGACCCCGTGCCGCGTGACGAATGGCCCCAGGCCATCACCGCCGTGAGCATTGCCTACAACGCCGCGCGCGCTGTGGGGCCCACGATGGCGGGCCTGGTGTTTGCGCAGCTGGGCGCGGGCTGGGTCTTTGCCGTCACGGTGACCACCACGCTGGTGATGTGGGAGTCCATCCGCCGCTGGCCGCCCAAGGCACACCCGCCCTCCAAGCTGCCCGCCGAACGCCTGTGGGGCGGCACTCTGAGCGGCCTGCGCTTTGCCTGGCACTCGCGCATGATCCTCGCGCAACTGGTGCGCGTGATGGCCTTCAGCGCAGCGGGCTCGGCCCTGTGGGCGCTGCTGCCGGTGATTGCGCAGCGCCAGCTCGGCACAGGTGCACAGGGTTTTGGTCTGCTCATGGGCTGCCTGGGCACGGGCGCCGTGGCGGTCGGCCTGGTGCTGGGGCGGCTGCGCGCGCGTTTTGGACTGGAGGCCATCGTCGGCGCCGGTGGTGTGGTGTTTGCGGTGGCCATGCTGGTGGCGGCGCTGACCCACATTGCCTGGGTGGTCTACATCGCCATGCTGTTCGCGGGCGCTGCCTGGATGTCGGCCATGTCCACCTTCAACACCGCCACCCAGGCCAGCGCCCCGCAGTGGGTGCGCTCGCGCGCAGTGGCCATGCACATGGTGGCGGCGCTGGGCGCGTTTGCGATGGGCTCGGCTTTCTGGGGCGCGTCCTCGGACCTGATCGGACTCATGCCCACCCTGTGTGTGGCCGCCGCGCTGATGGGCGCGGGCCTGCTGCTGGCCCGCCCCATGCCGCTGCGCATGGGCGCGCTGCACGAGGTGACCCAGGCCACGCCCTGGGACGAACTCTTCATCGAGGCCGAGCCCCTGCCCGAAGCGGGGCCCGTGGCCGTGGAAGTGGGCTACCGCATCGCCCCCGGCACCGATGCTGCCTTCCTCGACACCATCAGCCGCATGAAGGCCCCGCGCCGACGCGACGGCGCCACCTTCTGGCGCATCTACAAGGACCTGGGCGAGCCATCGCGCTATGTGGAGCGCTTCATCGTCGAGTCCTGGGCCGACTACTTGCACCAGCGCGCCCGCGCCACCATGGCCGACCAGGCCCTGGAGACCGAAGTGCGTGCGTTTTTGGCGCCGGGCGAAGTCGTGCGGATGTCGCACTACATTGCAGAGCGATAGATGCCCTTGAGCCGACCCGTCGTGGTTTCGGCTTGATGCGCGTCAATTTCCGCAGCCGGATCGGGTGCCGAGGCCGGCGGTCTGCCTGCGACAATCGCACCATGACCTTCGCCACCCTTGCCAACGACACCTTCCTGCGTGCCTGCCGCCGCCAGGCCACCGACTACACGCCCCTGTGGCTCATGCGCCAGGCGGGGCGCTATCTGCCCGAGTACAAGGCCACGCGCGCCCAGGCGGGCAGCTTCATGGGCCTGGCCACGAACGTGGACTACGCCACCGAAGTGACCTTGCAGCCGCTGGAGCGTTTCCCACTCGACGCCGCCATCCTGTTCAGTGACATCCTGACCGTGCCCGACGCCATGGGCCTGGGCCTGTCGTTTGCCGAGGGCGAAGGCCCGCGCTTTGCCAAGGTGGTGCGCGACGAAGCGGCCGTGGCCGAGCTGGCCGTGCCCGACATGGACAAGCTGCGCTACGTGTTCGACGCCGTCACCAGCATCCGCAAGGCGCTCAATGGGCGTGTTCCTTTGATCGGCTTCTCGGGCAGCCCCTGGACACTGGCCTGCTACATGGTCGAGGGCAAGGGATCGGACGACTACCGCCTGGTCAAGAGCCTGATGTACGCCCGCCCCGACCTGATGCACCGCATCCTGGCCATCAATGCCGACAGCGTGGCCGCATACCTCAACGCCCAGATCGACGCGGGCGCACAGGCTGTGATGATTTTTGACAGCTGGGGCGGCGTGCTGGCCGACGGTGCCTTCCAGGAGTTCAGCCTGGCTTACACCAAGCGCGTGCTGGCACAGCTCAAGCGCACCGGCGTGGATGGCACCGATGTGCCGCGCATCGTCTTCACCAAAGGCGGCGGCATCTGGCTGGAGGACATGAAGGACATCGACTGCGAGGTGCTGGGCCTGGACTGGACGGCCAACCTGGGCAAGGCACGCGCCATCGTCGGCGGCCAGGTGGGCGGCCCCGGCAAGGCGCTGCAGGGCAACATCGACCCCAACGTGCTGTTTGCGCCGCCTGCGCAGATCGTCACCCAGGTGCATGCCGTGCTCGACAGCTTTGGCAAGCCCCACACCGACCGCAACACCACCGGCCCCACGCACATCTTCAACCTGGGCCACGGCATCAGCCAGTTCACCCCGCCCGAGCATGTGGCGGCATTGGTGGAGGCTGTGCACAGCCACTCGCGCGCGCAGCGCCAGGGCTGACAACCCGGGCGAGGCATCCAGACCGCCCGGCACGCCGCGCAGGGACCAGGTGATGGCAACGGAACACCCCTTACCGCCGCCAGCGGAGTCCCCCACTGGCCCGCAGGCACTGCCCGCCTCGGCCCTGCAATCCCCACCCGGCGCGCTCGCAGACTGCGTGCGCGCCATTTTCTGGCGCGACCTGGGCCGCCAGCCGCACTACACCCCGACGGACACGCGCGTGCCGCCCAGCCCCTACCCCGGCATCATCTGGCTCACGCGGGGCACGGCCCAGCTCGTGGAATGTGCGGGTGCGACCGCCGCAGCGGCCCTACCGGCCATCACGCTGTCGGGCGCCCACCGACATCCTTACCACTCGGTCTCCTCCCGTGATGGTGATTCGTTCTGCTTGGCGTTCCAGCCCGGCGCGCTCGGGCTGCTTACCGGGCAGGACCTTGCGCCGCTGACCGACCGGGTCACGGACGCAACGACCTGGCTGCCCGCAGCCTGGCACCCTTTCCTCGCGGCCGTCCACGCGGCACCCGACCATGGGGTGCGCCAGGCGCTGTGCGTGGACTTCCTCACCCCACGCTGGGCGGCCGTGGCCGACCGGCATGCTGCCTGGTTGCAGGTGTTGCAACAGGCTTGGCAGCGCGGCGCACGCCAGGCCCTGGCCTCTGCGCTGGACTGGACGCCCCGGCACCTGCAGCGACGCACCCGGCAGCTGGCGGGCCTGCGGCCTGGCGAGATCGAACGCATGCTGCGCGCCGAACATGCCGTGCTGGCCATGCGCGACGGCAACGCCGGTGCCCTCGATGCCGCGCTGCGCCATGGCTACGCCGACCAGGCGCATTTCAGCCGCGAGGCGCGCGCCCTGTTCGAAAAGCCCCCCGCAGCGCTGAAGGCCCACACCCAGCAGCCGGGCGACGATGCGGACTGGCTGCTGCGGCGCAGTTGAAGCCGCCGCCCGCTGGGGACTGCCGATTACCGCTGGATCACCTGGGGCCGCTTGATCTTGGCCTGCAGCTGCAGGATGCCGTAGAGCAGCGCCTCGGCCGTGGGCGGGCAGCCGGGCACATACACATCCACGGGCACGATGCGGTCACAACCCCGCACCACCGAATAGCTGTAGTGGTAATAGCCGCCGCCGTTGGCGCATGAGCCCATGGAGATCACGTAGCGCGGCTCCGGCATCTGGTCGTAGACCTTGCGGATGGCGGGCGCCATCTTGTTGGTCAGGGTGCCGGCGACGATCATCAGGTCGCTATGGCGGGGGCTGGAGCGCGGGATGATGCCAAACCGGTCCAAGTCGTAGCGCGCCATGGCGGCATGCATCATCTCGACCGCGCAGCACGCCAGCCCGAAGGTCATGAACCACAGGCTGTCGGTGCGTGCCGCCTGCACCACCTCGTCCAGCCGGGCCAGCACAAAACCGTCGCGCTCCATGGTGGGCGCATCTGCCATGGGGGAAGAAGAGTAAGTAGCCATGGCGGCATCGTCGCCACAAGTCGCCGCGCCGTCTTGAAGCAAAGCGACATGGACCGCCGTGACACCAAGAACGCCAGACACTCCGGGCCCTGCGACAATCCCCGGGCATTTCGCAGCAGATCCGGCGTCCCCGCCAGCGCACTTATGCACAAAGTTGGAGCATCCTCGTACCCGGCGCGACTTCGTACGGCAACTTGCAAACAAACCTCGCCACGACGCTAAGTGCTTGATTTATATGGCGTTAAATCCCCTGCTTTTTTGACAGGCAATCCAGCCAAAGCACGAATTGACAAGGACTTGCGGAGCAAACCCAAGGGATATCAACAAAGTTATCCACAGAAATTCTGAATTTCTTACAAATCCCCTGTCAAATCAAGCACTTGCAGGCCATATCGAAGAAACGCATGAACATGGACTCACGCCGCTAGCACAAAAAGGGGGCAACCTGTCCTCTTGACGAAGTCCTGCTGTCCGACTTATGCACACAAAACGTGATGCAGCGCAACATGGAGACGCTGAATCGGCCTAGCACAAAAATCCGGGGCAAATTTCTTCAGATGATTGATTCATAACGATTTTTTTGGAGTGCTGTATTTCCGGGCAATCTGTTCGCAGCCAGCATTCATGCGGCTTGGGCGGGGGTCGGGACAGGATGTCAACAAAGTTATCCACAGAAATCCGGGATTACTCACGCACCTACGGCAAATCAAGCACTTAGCCGCCAAAGCTCCAGATCACATCCACAACGCGCACTAAGCCTATCTCTCCTCCATAGCTCGTGTCTATGTCCTTCTCCCTCGTCCACGTTGCCCTGCAGACGCCATCGCACAGCGGGGTCGGCGACCTGCTGAGCTACACCAGTGAGCGCCCGCTCTCACCAGGTACGCTGGTGCGCGTGCCCTTGGGCACGCGCGAGGTGCTGGGCGTGGTGTGGGACGCCGACGAAGCCCCCGGTGAGCTGCCCGATGGCGCCACGCTGCGCCCCATTGCAGGTGTGCTGGATGGCGTGGCGCCCCTGGATGCGTCCTGGCGCCGACTGGTGGGGTTTGCGGCGCGCTACTACCAGCGCGCCTTGGGCGAGGTGGCGCTGGCCGCCCTACCCCCCCAATTGCGGGACCTGGGCCCCGAGCAGTTGGCACGGCGGCTGCGGCGCCCGGCCAAGGGCGCAGGAGATGACTCACGCACTATTGAAAACATAGCACTTAGCGCAGAACAAGAAAGCGCCAGGGCCCGAATTTCCTCAGAAAAAGGGCCTTTCCTGCTGTTTGGCAGCACCGGCAGTGGCAAGACCGAGGTGTATCTGCGTTGCGTGCAAGAGATGCTGGAGGCCGACCCTGCCGCCCAGGCGCTGGTCATGGTGCCCGAGATCAACCTCACGCCCCAGCTGGAAGAGCGCTTTGCAGGCCGCTTCGCTCCGCGCTTCGGCCCCGGTGCCGTGGCGTCGCTGCACAGCGGCATGACCAACCCGCAACGCCTGGCCAGCTGGCTGGCAGCGCACAGCGGCAGCGCGCGCATCGTGCTGGGCACGCGCATGGCGGTGTTCGCCAGCCTGCCCGGCCTGAAGCTCATCGTGGTGGATGAAGAGCACGACCCCAGCTACAAGCAGCAGGAGGGCGCGCGCTATTCGGCCCGCGACCTGGCCATCTGGCGCGGACGCGAGCAGGGCGCGAAGGTGATCCTGGGCTCGGCCACGCCGTCGCTGGAGAGCTGGTACGCCAGCCGCCCGGCCACGGCCGAAGACCCAGAAGGTGGCCGCTACGTGCGGCTGCACATGCCCAGCCGCATTGGCGCCGGTGCCCTGGCCCGTGTGCGCCGGGTGGACATGAACCAGCAGCCCCGCCGCACCGTGTTCAGCGCGCCGCTGCTGCAGGCCATTACCGAACGCGTGGCGCGTGGCGAGCAGAGCATGATCTTGCTGAACCGCCGGGGCTACGCGCCCGTGCTGCACTGCGTGGACTGCGGCTGGAAGAGCGACTGCCCGCACTGCAGCGCGCACCAGGTGTTCCACAAGACTGACCGTACCCTGCGCTGCCACCACTGCGGCCACACGGTGCGCGTGCCGTTCCATTGCCCGGCCTGCGGCAGCCCCGACATCCACCCCATGGGCAAGGGCACTGAGCAGCTGGAGGAACAGCTCGGCACGCTGCTGCGGGAGGTGCTGCGGCCCGACCGAACGCCCGCCCGCATCGCCCGCATCGACGCCGACACCACCAAGGCCAAGGGCGCGCTGGAGGCCCAGCTGGCGCAGGTGCATTCTGGCGAGGTGGATGTGCTGGTGGGCACGCAGATGATTGCCAAGGGGCACGACTTTCGGCGCATCACACTGGTGGCTGCGGTGCAGCCCGACGGTGCGCTGTTCAGCAGCGACTTCCGCGCCGCCGAGCGGCTGTTTGCACTGCTGATGCAGGCAGCAGGCCGCGCCGGGCGCGACGCCGCCTACATGGCAGCACAAGCGGTGCATGGCACGCAGCCCGAGATGTGGGTGCAGAGTTTTCACACCCAGCACGCCGTGTTCGAGGCGCTGCGCAAGCACGACTACGAAGCTTTTGCCGCCCAGCAGCTCAAGGAGCGCGAAGAGGCCGCCATGCCCCCGTTCTCGTACCAGGCGCTGGTGCGGGCCGATGCGCGCACGCAAGAGGTTGCGCAGGGCTTTCTGACTGCGGCCACCGCCGCCGCCCACGCCGCGCAGTTGCCAGGTTTGCCCGATGGCACAGTGATCCTGTTCCCGCCTGTGCCGCTCACGATCCAGCGCGTCGCCAATGTGGAGCGCGCCCAGATGCTGATGGAAAGCAGCAGCCGCACCACCCTGCAGCGCTTTCTGGCCGCATGGCAGCCGATATTGCAAGCCACACGCAGCCAGCCGGAGCACAAGGGGCTGATCCGCTGGCTGGTGGATGTGGACCCGCTGGCGATCTGAGGCGCACCCGCAGTCTGTCGCAGCGGCCAAAAACAAAGGGGGCTGCGCTTTTCAACGCGGCCCCCACGTCGTCAGAGCGTGGTTCGCCGTTTACAGCGCGCCGTCACCCAGCACGATGCCTTCACGGCGAGGGTCCACGCCGCCTTCCAGCCGGGTCTGGCCGTTGCGGTTGACCCGCATGATGGTGGAGACGCCGCTCGACTGCGCGGCATTGTTCACCGTGTGGCCCTTGGCCTTGAGGCCGTCGATCAGGCCGGTGAGGTCCAGCGCCGTGTTGGCACCATCCACGTTGGTGGTGGGGCTGTTGGTGGCGCCAAAGTTCACCAGCGATGTGGCTTGTTGAGCGTCTAGGTTCCAGTCCACCGCGCCGACCACGGTCTTGAGCACGTACTGGATGATGGTGCCGCCGCCGGGCGAGCCCGTAGCCATCACGAAATCACCCGGCTCCGTGCCCTTGAACACCAAGGTGGGTGCCATGGTGCTGCGGGGGCGTTTGCCGGGAGCCACGCGGTTGGCAATGGGCACACCCGCACCATCGGCCGGTTGCGCCGAGAAGTCGGTGAGCTGATTGGTCAGCAGAAAGCCGCCCACCATGTGGAACGAGCCCATGCTGGACTCAACCGTGGAGGTCATCGACACCACGTTGCCATAGGCATCCACGATGGAGAAGTGCGTCGTGCCGCGCTCCACCGTCTTGTCCGCGCCCAGAGGCACATCGCCCAGCGCCCCCGCAGACGCCGTTCCCAGCGACTTGCCGTCCGGCTGGATCAGTGCCGCGCGCTGCTTCAGGTAAGCCTTGTCCAGCATGGTGGACACGCCCTTGCCGGGCAGCGGGATGAAGTCGGTGTCGGCCACGTACTTGTCGCGGTCGGCGTAGGCCAGGCGCTCTGCCTCGGACACTAGGTGCACGCCCATCACGCTCGGTACGCCGCCTTCGTTAGTGGGGTTGGTGGGGCCGTATTTGGAAAGGTCGAAATTCTCCAGAATGCCCAGCGCCTGAGCGATGGCGATACCGCCCGACGACGGTGGCGACATGGTGCAGACGTAGTAGCTCGCGCGGTAGGTGGTGCACACCGGATCGCGCTTCTTGGCCTGGTAGTTCTTGAGGTCGTTCACCGTCATCAGGCTGGGGGTGATGGGCGTCTTGGCCGCATCGTCACCCACCGCCTGGGCTGCCTTGGCCACGATGGCCTCGGCCAGTGGGCCGGAGTACATCGCGTTGGCACCGCCGCTCGCCAACGTGCGCAGTGTCTGGGCGTAGGGTAGGTTGGTCGTCACCGTGCCGGTGGCCTTGGGGGTGCCGTCGGCGTTGAAGAACGCGGACACCGCATTCGCGTCCAGCGCCAGGCTGGCGGCGTTGCCCTTGATCGCGTCGCCCATGCGGCCGGGAATGCGGTAGCCGTTGGTGGCCAGCTGGATGCCTTCGTCAAACAGCTTTTCCCAGCCCAGCTTGCCATGCTCCTTGTGGGCCATGTCCAGCATGCGCATCACGCCAGGTACACCGATGGAGCGGCCACTGCGCCGGGCGCTGGGCACGGGCGCAGCGGACGAGGCATCACCCTGGTCCTGGCGCACCAGGTAGTAGCCGTTGGCTGCGGCAGGCGCGGTCTCCCGGCCGTCGTACGCCACTACCTTCTTGGTGTTGGCGTCGTAATACATCATGAAGGCGCTGCCCGCCAGCGTGCTGGACTGCGGTTCCACCAGGCCCAGCACAGCCTGCACGGCCACGGCGGCGTCCACGGCAGTGCCGCCGGCCTTGAGCACGTCGCACCCGGCCTTGGTGGCCAGCGGGGTGTTGGCCACCACCATGTACTTGCTTGATTGCTTGGCCTTGTAGCCCAGGCGGTAGCCCGATGCCGCCTCGGGCGCGGCCGGGTCGCCCGCCACGCCAGAGCCCACCACCACGGCCGATCCGGAGCTGGACACCACCGAGCAGCTCTGGGCATTGTTGTCCACGGCCAGGTCGTTGTCCGAGCCGCTGCCGCAGCCCGAAAGCACCAGCGCAACGGCCACGGGCGTGAGTGCCCACAGCGCGATATTCCTCTTCCTCATAGTGAATCTCCTGTTGTTGTCCGTTCGTGGGCATGGATTGACCACGTGGCATCGTCGGCGCAAAAAGCATGCCGTGTCGAATGTTTTTTCGTATCGTTTTCTCAAGGCAGCCATCTCAGGAAAGGCAGGCCAAAGCGGCGGCACGGCAGCGGCACGGCCACGTTGCCTGGACTACGCCCAGGTGCGATCCCCGCATGAAAATGGAAGCAAATCCGGCGGTAGCGCTAGTGCATCATGCGCTGGTAGCTATCATTTTTGATAGTCCGAGTCCCCGCTCTGGCTTTGAGCCTGCACCTACACTGCCCCGTACCGCAGCAGGAGACCCCATGACCCCCGAACAATTTGCAGACGAACTGGCCCGCGAAGGCTTTGAGCCCGCCGTCACTGTGACCCGCGAAGCCGGGGGCATGCTAGGTGACCACACCCACCCGTTCGAGGCCAAGGCACTGATCCTGTCGGGCGATATCCGCATCGCCACGGCTGCGTCAGAACGTGTGTACCAGGCGGGCGATGTCTTTCACCTGGCGGCCGAAGAGCCGCACTCGGAGTTCTACGGCATGCTGGGAGTGCAGTATCTGGTAGGGCGCAAGACACCCCCGGCGGCCTGACACCACCTCACCGCAGCAGCCTGGCGGTTCAGGTCAGCAGCGCGACGGCGGCGGAGAAGCTCAGGAACGCCAGCGCAGTGGACACCAGGATGATGCGCGCCACCCGCCCGTTGTTGGCGCCGAATTTCTCGGCCAGCAGCGACACGTTGCTGGCGCTGGGCAACGCCGCCAGCAGCACCATCACCGTGAGCGCAAAGGGCGTGAGCGGCACGCCCAGCGCCATGGCTGCCGTGCCTGCGCCCCACACCAGCAGCGGGTGCACCAGCAGCTTGGCCAGCGCCACCGGCACGTAGTCCCGTGCAGGGACCTGCTCGTGCTGGTTCATCTGCGAGCGGGCCAGCACTGCGCCGATGGTGAACAGCGCGACGGGCGAGGCCGCGTCGGCCAGCATGGCGATGGTCTTGTCCACCGGACCCGGCAACTTGAACTGCAGCGCCGATGCGAGCGCGCCCAGCGCAATCGACCAGGGCATGGGGTTGGTGGCCATGCCCCTGAAAGCACTTTTCAGCGCCACGCCCACGCCGTGGGTGCCCGCCCCATCCAGGCGCGAGAGCGCAATACACAGTGAACTGGTGATGACCATGTCCACCACGATGGTGACGATGGCCGGGCCCGCGCTCTGGGCACCCAACAGGGCCACCAGCAGCGGCACACCCATGAAGCCCGTGTTCGGGAAGGCTGCGACGAGTGCACCAAAGGCCGCGTCGTTCCAGCCGATGCGCGCGTTGCGCGTAAGCGCCACCGTGGCGCCCACCATGACCAGCGCACACAGCACATACACGCCTGCCACGGCCGGGTCCAGCAGTTGGTGGATGGGTGTGCTGGCGCCAAAGCGGTACAACATGCACGGCAGCGCAAAGTACAGCACGAAGGCGTTGAGCCCCGGGATGGCAGGTTGCGGCAGCACGCCGCGCCGTGCGGCGAGGTAGCCACAGAGCACGAGAGCAAAGAAGGGGAAGGTGACGAGCAGGACGGACAGCACAGCCCGATTGTCCTTGTTGCGCCAGCAGCCAGGGTCTGCGGCACCCGGGGTGGTCAGCGCAAAGTCAGGTGGGTGGGCTCGCGGGTGGCGAGCGCAGCCATCCGCTTTTTGTTATTGCTTGCGCTGAATGATGAGGTTGCGCTTGGCATCCTCCGGGTAGGCAAAGGTGATGGCGCCGTTCTTGACCATGCCCATGACCAGCATGTTGCGCGTGATCGCGTCCTTGTCCTGCGCGCTGAAGGGCTTGTCGTAGGTGGTGACCACGCCGTAGTAGGTCTTCATCTTGCCCTCCAGCGATTCCTTGATGGCCTTGCCGTTCAGGTTGCCGTCGCGGATGCCGAGGAACGAGTACATCAGCAGATAGGTGGCGTCGTAGGCGTTGGCTGCCGCCATGGGCACGGCCACCTTGCCTTGGTACTTGCGGGTGTAGCTCGACAGGAACGATGCCCGGCGCTCGTTGCTGGGCTCGGCGATGAAGGTCTGCACCATCAGCGCACCCTCGGCCGCATCTTTGGCGCCTTCGAGGAAGAAGGGGAAGGACAGCGGCCACGGCCCCACCTGCGGCACCTTCCAGCCCAGCGCCTTCTTGCCGTTGGCAATGGTGGCGTTCTCCGGCCCCACGGTGTAGCTGTAGACCACGTTGGCACCCGCGTTGCGCGCCGCAGTCAGCTCGGCCGTCAGGTCCTTCACCCCCAGGTCAAAGCGCGCCACATGCACGGGCTTGAGGTTCTTGGCGGCCAGTGCGGCCACCACATCGTTGTAGCCGCCTTCGCCATAGCCGGTCTTGTCGGCAAAGATGGCGACCTTGTCCCAGCCGCGTTTGACGATGTCGTCCACCAGGAAGGGCGCCTGGATCGCGTCGCGCGCCTGCACGCGGAAGATGTAGCTGTCGGGCGCGGGATATTTGGCCGTCACGGCTGTGCCCGTGGCGCAGGGCACGATGAGCGGGCTTTTGGCGTCCTGGAACAGGTCGATGGCCTTGAGCGCCACGCCGGTGTTGCAAAAGCCAATGGTGGCGACGACCTTCTCGGCCAGCAGTTCCTGCGACACCTTGCGGCCTTGATCGGGGTCGGCTCTGTCGTCCTTGATGACCAGCTCCAGCGGGCGGCCCAGGTAGCCACCCACGGCATTGATCTCGTCCACCGCCAGCTTGATGCCATTGAGCATGGGCACGCCAAAGTCGGCCGACGGCCCGGTGAAAGGCCCCACCACGCCGATGCGCGCGGGGGCGTTGCCCCCCACCTGCGCATGCGCCACCCGTGGCAGCAACGCCGCACCCGCCAGCACACCGGCAGCCGCCAGGGCGGACCAGGCGGTCCATGCAGGCAGTGGCAACCGACGGCGGCCCGCCCGGGGCGCGGCGGCAGTCAGAGCGATGAAAGGCGGGGCGGCAGGGTTCATGGCGGTGCTCGGTTCACAACACTCCCCTCCCGACAAAGGGAAGGACTCGCCAACCAGTATCAAATTGTGAAAACAAAGCCCCTAGCGGGGTTTCCCGGAGCAAAGGGCCTGCCCCATGGGCTGCGGTGCGCCCCTGTCAGCCGACCGTCAGGCACCGGTCGCGCGTGGGCGACTAGGGCATGCCGGGGGGTACGCCGGTATCATTGCGCCCTTGCGCTGCACGTCCCCTCAGCGTGCACCCCACGCCCATGGCGCCCACCGCCCCGCGCCTGTCCGGTTCCCCCCTTCGCCTCTTTCTGCACGTTTCCTCTTCTCCATGTCTGCCGGTCTCAATCTCGCCCAGCTCCAGGCTGTCCACTACACCGACGGGGCCTGCCTCGTGCTGGCAGGCGCGGGCTCGGGCAAGACACGGGTGATCACGATGAAGATCGCCCACATGATCGAAAAGGGCATGGACCCAAAACGCATCGCGGCCATCACCTTCACCAACAAGGCCGCCGCCGAAATGCGCGAGCGCGCCAAGGGTCTGATCGGCCGGCGCGCCAAGGATGTGCTGGTGTGCACCTTCCACGCGCTGGGCGTGCGCATGGTGCGCGAAGACGGCCATGTGCTGGGCCTCAAACCCCAGTTCAGCATCCTCGACGCTGATGACGTGACGGGTATCCTGAAAGAAGCCTCGGGTGGCACCACCGACATGGCCACGGCGCGTCAGTGGCAGTGGGTGATCAGCAAGTGGAAGAACATGGGCCTGACCTCCGAACAGGCCCTGGCCCAGGCGGCGGACGACAACGAACGCATCATCGCCACGCTGATGGCCCGGTATGAAGAGCGCCTGGCGGCCTACCAGAGCGTGGACTTTGACGACCTGATCGGCATGCCGCTGCGCCTGCTGCGCGACTTCCCCGAAGTCCGCGCCAAGTGGCAGGCCGCGCTGGGCCACGTGCTGGTGGACGAATACCAGGACACCAACGCCACGCAGTACGAGCTGCTCAAGCTGCTGGTGGGCGAAAAGGGACATTTCACCGCTGTGGGCGACGACGACCAGTCCATCTACGGCTGGCGCGGCGCCACGCTGGACAACCTCAAGAAGTTGCCGGTGGACTACCCCCACCTCAAGGTCATCAAGCTGGAGCAAAACTACCGCTCCACCAGCGCCATCCTGCGTGCGGCCAACAACGTGATCGGGCCCAACCCCAAGCTGTTCCCCAAAACCCTGTTCAGCGAACTGGGCGAGGGCGAGCCGGTGCGTGTGGTCGATGCCGACAACGAGGAGCACGAAGCCGAGCGCGCCGTGGCCCGCATCCAGAGCCTGCGCGCGGCCAGCAACCCGCCGCCGGACTGGAAGAGCTTCGCCATCCTGTACCGCGCCAACCACCAGGCCAAGCCGTTCGAGAAGGCACTGCGCAAGGCCAACATTCCCTACAAGGTCTCGGGCGGCACGAGCTTCTTTGACCGCGCCGAAATCAAGGACCTGTGCGCCTGGTTTCGCCTCTGGATCAACAACGACGACGACCCGGCGTTTTTGCGCGCCATCACCACGCCCAAGCGTGGCATCGGCCACACCACGCTGGCATCACTGGGGGCCTTTGCCACCCAGCACAAGCAAAGCATGTTCGGCGCGCTGTTCAACGGCATGCTGCCTGCCGCTGTGCCCAAGCGCGCCATGGACGGCCTGCACGAGTTTGGCCGCTACATCAATTACCTGGAGTACAGCGCCCGCCGCACCCATGGCGCCGAAGAGGCCCGCGCCTTTTTGAACGAATGGCTCAAGGAAATCGGCTACGAGCAGCACCTGTACGACAACGAAGACAGCGAGAAGGTGGCCGCCGCCCGCTGGAGCAACGTGATGGAATTCTGTGACTGGATGGCCCAGCGTGCGGGCGGCCAGATCGACGACACCGCAGGCGCCGTGGTGGCCAAGGAGACCAAGAGCCTGCTGGAAGTGTCGCAGACCATCGCGCTGCTCTCCACCATCAGCGAGCGCGAGCAGGAGCAGGACATGGTCACGCTCTCCACCCTGCACGCAAGCAAGGGGCTGGAGTGGCCGCATGTGGTGCTGGTGGGCGTGACCGAGGGCATGCTGCCCTTCAAACTGGACGACGACGAAGGCCGCCAGCAGAAGGTGACGGACGACGTGCTGCAGCGCCTGCAGGAAGAGCGCCGCCTGATGTACGTGGGCATCACCCGCGCCCAGCGCACCCTGGCCGTGAGCTGGACCAAGCGCCGCAAGAAGGGCCGCGAAATGGTGGCCGCACAGCCCAGCCGCTTCATCGCCGAAATGGGCCTGGACAAGACCACCGCCCGCGAAGACCCGCGCGAAAAGCTCAAGGCCCTGCGCGCCGAGTTTGCAGCCAAAGCACAGGCCACCACGGCGGCCAACGCCGCTGCGGCCGCCAACCCGGCGCCCACCGCCTGAGAGCGCACACGCACCATGGCAAAACACCCTAGCACGTATCCCCATCCATGCTCGGCCCTGCCCCCTGGCCGCAGCGCCTGGAGCATTGCTGCGCTTTTGATAGCTATCAGCGCTTGTCCTACAAGCGCCATCGGCCAAAAAGGCCCACAATCCACGTCGGCATGCCCGACGGCGGCAGACATGGACCACCAACACCTGCAGGGCCAATGGCGCGCCGAGCTGCAGGCCCCGGCACCGGGAGACCAGCCCACCACGGCCACACTGCAACTGGGCCCGCACCCCGAGCTGGCACAGAGCGTGCGTGGCACCGTGGTGCGCGGCGGCACCACGGCCCAGGTCAGTGGTGACGTCGACGGCGGCGACCTGACCCTGGAAGAATCGATCAACGGCACCAACATCAGCGCCACCTGGACAGGCCAGGTGGTCGATGGAAGTTGCGGCAAGGAAATACGCGGAACATGGAACAACGCCCACCCCACCCCCACCACGCCGTCGGCACCGTTTGTGCTGCGCAAACAGGCGGCCTGGCAATGAGCGCCGTAACGCGCGTGCCCGCAGCGCCCCATCGGCACCGCTCTCTGGCCCTGTTTCTGGTGGCCGCCCTGGCCCCGGCCGGCGCGGCGCTGGCGCAATCAGCCCCTGCCCCAGCCGCTGGCGCCGCAACAGGGACCGACGCCGCCCTGCGCCGCTGCACCGCCCTGTCCAGCGACAACCTGGCGCGCCTGGCCTGCTTTGATGCCTGGGCGGCCGAGCAGGCGCAGGCAGCTCCTGCGGGTGGGCAGGCGTGGCAAGCCCCGGCGGCATCGGCCAACGCCAGCGGCGCAACGTCTTCGTCGGCAGTGCCACCACCGGTGGATGCCACGCTGCCCGCCACGCGCATCATCGACGTGGCGCGCACCGAAGGCTGCCGCGACCCGCAGTACAGCGACCTCTCCCGCTTCTGGGAGCTGGAGACAGGCACCGACTGCGGCACGTTCAGCTTCCGTGGCTACCGCCCGATCACGGTGTCGGTGGTGGCATCGAGCAGCGTGAACCGCCAGCCCACATCGGATGCCGACGGCAACTCGGCCACCGACTCCGCGCCGTACCGCCGCACTGAAAACCGCATCCAGCTGTCCGTGCGTACCAAGATCGCCCAGGGCATGCTGACCCAGGGCCACCCCACGCTCAAGGATTCGCTGTGGTTTGGCTACACGCAGCAGTCGTACTGGCAGCTGTTCACGCCCGAGATCTCGCGCCCCTTCCGCGCCACCGACCACGAGCCCGAGCTGATGTACGTGTACCCCACCACGGCGCAACTGCCGTTTGGCTGGAAGTGGCGCTACAGCGGCATCGGCCTGGTGCACCAGTCCAACGGCCAGAGCAAACCCCTGTCGCGCAGCTGGAACCGCGCGTACCTGATGACCGGCATCGAACTGGACAACCGCTTCAGCGTGAACGCCCGTATCTGGAAGCGCATCCCCGAAAGCGCGGGCAGCGACGACAACCCGGGCATCAGCGACTACATCGGCCGGGGCGAGCTGTCGCTGCTGTGGAACGTGAACAAGGACAACACCCTGGGCGCCACCGTGCGCCACACGCTGGCCAGCAGCGACCGGGGCTCGGTGCGCGTGGAGTGGCTGCAGGCCTTGGGCACCGGCCTGTTCGGCAGCAAGAGCAACCTGCGCCTGCACACCTCGCTGTTCAGCGGCTATGGCGACAGCATGATCGACTACAACCGCAAGCGCACTGTGTTCAGCGTGGGGTTGAGTCTGGTGGATTTCTAGCAGAGACACCCCCCTGAGGCGCTGCGCGCCTTCCCCCCGCTCTCACATCGCTACGCGATGTGGGCAAGGGGACGCAGCCCTCGCTGCGGGGCGGCCCTGGCTTGGCTGCCCGCGCCTGGGGCCGCGCCAGTTGCATACGCCTTGGACGAAGCACCGGCCAGCAGTAGCCCAAGGCGGGGCAAAGGCCCTCACAACTCGTTACGACATCGTCCTCAAGTTTCTCCGGATGGCGCCGACGCGCGGCCACAATGGCACGCGCACAGAAACCGGCGTGGCCCCCTGTGAGAGGCGCTCAATAAGAGCCCCTTTCCCACCGTTTTACCTGCCATTGCCTGCCGCGTGCCCCTCGACAATGCCGACAAAGAGGAACACACCCATGGACATGCAATACCAGCTCAAGGCAGGCAGCTATTACCTGTATGACATGCGCGAGGCGCCCAGCGCCGTCACGGGTGAACGCCGCTTCAAGCTCAAGACCGACACGGTGGCCATTGCGTTCGATGTGCACACGGGCGAGGTGCACCAGCACGGCAGCCCCACGCGCATCCAGTCCTGGGCCAACAACACGCGCCGCCGTCTGCGCGCCGCCGGGGCGCAGGACGTGGCCAACGACATCGTGGTGGTGTCGGGACCGCTGCCGGTGGATGAACTCAACAAATGCCTGTGGGTGCGCGGCTATGTGCGCCGCATGTTCTCGCGCCTGGCCACCCTGCCCCATGGCAAGCTGCAGCGCCCGGCGGCCGAGCCGTTCCGCAAGGCGGCCTGAGCCCGACGCCTTTTCATCCCGTTCCCCCTCAGGGCCGCGCACAGCGGCCCTGGTCGTTTTGGGGGGCCGAAACGCTTCGGGGACTCAGACCTCGGCGTCCTCGGCCACGTCGCTGTCCGCGCCCTCCAGCACCTCGGCGTGTTTGACGATGGTCACCGGCACGGGGCTGGCATGCGCCACCTCGTGCGACACAGAGCCCAGCAGCGCACTGGTGATGGCGCCCTGGCCCTTGGCGCCGATGATGACCATGTCGCACCCCGAGCGCTCGATCATGTCCACCAGCGTGTGCGCCACATCGCCCACCCCCACATCGGTTTCGTAGACCACCCCGGCGGCATCGAGCAGCGCGCGGGCAGGTGCCATCAGGTGCTCGCCCGCCTCCAGGCTGGCGGCGGCGATCAGGTCGGGGTCGCGCGTGGTGACCAGCTCGTACAGCGTGGCGGGCTCCTGCACATTGGCCAGCACCATGGTGGCCTGCAGGCCCTGGCGCACCAGGGTCAGCGCGTGGTGCACGCCGTCCAGGGAGAGTTCAGAGCCATCCACTGCGATGAGGATCTTGAGCATGGTGTTCTCCTTGAGTGAGTCAGTGCAGACCAGTGTAGCCACGCCATCGTCCAGCGCCAGCCTATGCCCTTGCGCCATGTCAGGCAGGGCGCTTTCAGCCTGTCTGGGACAATGCGGCCCATCATGCTGCAGTTCGAACTCCTCAAAACCGACCCCTCCAGCCACGCGCGCCGTGGCCAGCTCACGCTCAACCATGGCGTGGTGCAGACCCCCATCTTCATGCCCGTGGGCACCTATGGCACCGTCAAGGGCGTGATGCCGCGCAGCCTGCACGACATGGGCGCGCAAATCATCCTGGGCAACACCTTTCACCTGTGGATGCGCCCGGGCCTGGACGTGATGCAGAGCTTTGGCGGCCTGCACGGCTTTGAAAAATGGGACAAGCCCATCCTCACCGACTC
This sequence comes from Acidovorax sp. LjRoot204, assembly GCF_056175785.1. Classification (NCBI taxonomy): domain Bacteria; kingdom Pseudomonadati; phylum Pseudomonadota; class Betaproteobacteria; order Burkholderiales; family Comamonadaceae; genus Acidovorax; species Acidovorax sp. LjRoot204. The sequence goes on along the minus strand of NZ_JBGFFF010000009.1, from coordinate 8,392 downwards.
CGGCGGTTTCCAGGTCTGGAGCCTGGGCGCCATGCGCAAGATCACCGAAGAAGGCGTGACCTTTGCCAGCCCCGTCAACGGCGACAAGCTCTTCATGTCGCCCGAGGTGAGCATGCAGATCCAGACCACGCTCAACTCCGACATCGTGATGCAGCTCGACGAGTGCACGCCTTACGAGACCAAGGGCCACAAGACCACCGAGGCCGAGGCGCGCAAGAGCATGGAAATGAGCCTGCGCTGGGCCAAACGCAGCCAGGACGAATTCCACCGCCTGAACAACCCCAACGCGCTCTTCGGCATCGTGCAGGGCGGCATGTTCAAGCACCTGCGCCAGGAGTCGCTAGAGCGCCTGGTCGAGATGGACTTCCCCGGCTATGCGGTGGGCGGCGTGAGCGTGGGCGAGCCCAAGGACGAGATGCTGGACATCATGGCCCACACGCCCCACCGCCTGCCCGCGCACAAGCCGCGCTACCTGATGGGCGTGGGCACGCCCGAGGACCTGGTGCAGGGCGTGGCCGACGGCGTGGACATGTTCGACTGCGTGATGCCCACCCGCAACGCCCGCAACGGCACCATGTTCACACGCTTTGGCGACCTGAAGATCCGCAACGCCCGCCACAAGGCCGACCACAAACCGATGGACACCAGCTGCACCTGCTACGCCTGCGCGGGCAGCTCGGGTGTGTCGTGGGACGACGGCGGGCGCGAAGGCTTCAGTCGTGCCTACCTGCACCACCTGGACCGCTGCGGCGAGATGCTGGGCCCCATGCTTACCACCGTGCACAACCTGCACTACTACCTGAACCTGATGCGCGAGGTGCGCGAGTCGCTGGAGGCCGGCACCTTTGCCCAGTTCCGTGCGCAGTTCAAGGCCGACCGGGCGCGCGGCGTGTGAGCGGCAGATTCGCCCTCCGCCAGTTTGCTATTTTTTGCATAGCACGCCAGGCATGATCCACTAGCGCATCGGGCCAAAATCATTCCAAAACTCCTGCGCCATCTGCTGCACTGGCCCCTGCGGGCCCTCACGGGCCTGGGCAGCGGCCTGCTCGCCCTGCTGATCCTATTCGAGGAATGGGGGTGGGAGCCATTGCAGCGCCTGCTGGCGCGCATCGGCCGCTGGCCGGGCCTGCGCTGGGTGGAGGGCTGGGTACGCTCCCTGCCGCCGTGGGCGGCGGTGGCCCTGTTTGCGCTGCCCACGGCGCTATTGCTGCCCATCAAGCTGCTGGCGCTCTGGGCCATCGGGCGCGGGCATGTGGTGCTGGGCATGCTGGTCATCGTGCTGGCCAAGGTGGTGGGTACGGCGGTGGTGGCGCGGCTGTTCACCCTCACACAGCCGGCGCTCATGCAACTGCGCTGGTTTGCCTGGACCCACGCGCACTGGATGCAGCTCAAGCACGCCGTGCTGGAGCGTGCCCGCGCGTCGTGGGCCTGGCGCGTGGCGCGGGTGATCCAGCGGCAGTGGAAGAAGCGGTGGCGCCAGCGCTGAGGACCGCCCTCGGATTCCACCCTGCGCCGCGCTGGCACCTAGCATCTGTCACCTGTCACCGCTTTTGGTCACCATACCGGTGACAGGGCCCGCCCGATCTGATCCGCCCCATTGCCACCACACCACCGCCACGCAGCGCCATGGGTTTACAGCTTGACCTCCCCACCATCCTCCTGCTCTACAAGACCGCCCTGGTGGCCGGCGCGCTGAGCATCTTTCATGTCAGTCGGCATTCGTGCCGCCCGCAGGGGCTGCGGTCGCTGGCGGCGGCCTACCTGCTTTTGGCCATCGGCGCCGAGCTGGCGGGCCAGGGCGAATACAAAGTGCTGCCCCAGTGGCTGTGGACGCACACCAGCCTGCTGCTGGGCACGCTGGGCTATGTGCTGTTCTGGGCGAGCGTGCGGACCCTGAGCGGGCGCCGGCGGGTGCCTCTGCCGCTGCTGGTGGCAGTGCCGGGCGGCTGGCTGGCGCTGGGCATTGCCACGCAGTTTCCGCTCGACAACCTGCTGCGCGCGGGCGCCTTCCACCTGACGGCCGCGCTGGCGCTGGCGGCGGCCGCCCACGAGATCTGGCGCGACCGCCACACCGAGCCCCTGCCCTCGCGCGGGTTGCTGGCCGGGCTTTTACTAATTAGTGCCGGCCTGTTTGCACTGCAGCTGTTTCTCATCGCCACGCACGCCACCAGCCCGCTGGGGTTTGCCCGTGCGTTCTACGCGCAGATGTTCTGCCACTTCGGCGTAGCGCTCATGGTGTCGTCCCTGTCCAACGAGCGGGCCGAGGTGCGGCTGCAAAAGGTGGCCCAGACGGACACGCTCACCGGCATCGGCAACCGCCGCTGGCTCATGTCCATGCTGCCGGCGCAGCTGCCAGTGGGTAGCGCCATCGCGCAGCTGGACCTGGACCACTTCAAGCACATCAACGACCGCTTTGGCCATGCGGCGGGCGACCGCGTGCTGCGGGCAGCGGCCGAGGCCCTGGGCGGCGAGTTGCGGGGGTCGGACCTGCTGGCCCGCTGGGGCGGTGAAGAGTTTCTGGTGTACCTGCCCGACGCAACGGCAGAGCATGCGGCGGCCGTGGCCCAGCGCCTGTGCAGCGCGGTGCAGAACATCCGCCTCACAGAAGCGGGGGAGGGCATCCCCGTGACCGTGAGCATCGGCATGGTCTGCGTGACCTCTGGCGGCGGCAACTGGGCCGAATGGCTGGGCGCCGCCGACCAGGCGCTGTACGACGCCAAACACGCAGGCCGCAACCGCGTGGTGGTGGCCGCAGGGCGCCGGGCCTGATCCCGGCCTGCCGCACAATCCCGCCCCATGCCTACCGCCCTCCAAGCCCCCTTGAATGAAGCGCTGGAACTGGCCTTCAACCTGGCCCCCGTCGGCATGTGCGTGACGCGCGAGCGCTGCATCGAGATCTGCAACGACGCCTTTGCCCGCATGTTTGGCTACGAACAGGCCGAGCTGCTGGGCCAGCCGCTGGCGCCGCTGTATCCGTCGCTGGACGAATTCACCCACACCGGCAACCTGGGCCTGCCCGCCATGATGGACACCGGCAGCTACAGCGACGAGCGAGTGATGCGCCGCCGGGACGGCACGCTGTTCTGGTGCCATGTGGTGGGCCGCGCGCTGGACCGCGCCCAACCGTTTGCGCGCGCGGTGTGGATGTTTGAAGACATCTCGCACCGCCGGGTGGTCAGCACCCCGCTCACGGTGCGCGAGCGCGAGGTGGCGCAGCACATCGTCACCGGTGCCACCAGCAAGCAGATTGCCCGCCACCTCCACATCAGCCACCGCACGGTGGAGGCCCACCGGGGGCGGATCATGCGCAAGCTGGGGGCCACCAGCACGGGCGAATTGGTGGCCCTGCTGTTGGGCATGCCCTGACACCGGGGACAATCGGGGCCCGCACGCCTTCGCTGCCGACATGCCGCCCACCCTGCCCCGCCTCTTTGCTCCCGCCCGGACCGTTCCCCCGCCCGTGGCCTGGGCCGCCCTGGCGCTGTTGATATTCACCGCCTGCCTGGTGGGCATCTTTGCGCGTCCCATCGGCTTTTTGTCGGCGTTCTGGCCTGCCAATGCACTGCTGCTGGGGCTGCTGGTGCGCTACCCCCACCTGGCACGGCCACCCGCCTGGGTGGCGGCCGCAGTGGGCTATGTAGCGGCCGACCTGGCTACCGGCAGTGCCTGGGGCATGGCCTTGTGGCTCAACGCCGCCAACCTGCTGGGCGCCACCGCCGGCTGGCTGGTGCTGCGGGGGCTGGACGAGCCCATCCTGCGGCTGCAGCGCACGGTGGCGGCGCTGTACCTGCTGCTGGCAGCGCTGGTTGCCAGCGCAGTGGGTGCGCTGGCAGGCTGCGGCGCGGCACCGGTGTATTTCGACTCCCCGTGGACGGACCTGCTGTCCCTGTGGTTCAGCACCGAGCTGATGAACTACATGCTCATCGTGCCCGTGGTGCTGGCCGCTCCGCGCGCGGCAGACCCGCCCTCGCACACCCCGGACACGCCGCTGTTCTGGCGTGTTGCGCCCGTCAGTTCGCTGGTGCTGGCCGAGGGCATCCGCACGCTCATCGGCGGGCCCGGCATGCTGGCTTTTGTGGTGCCAGGGCTGCTGTGGTGTGCGCTGAGCTACAGCGCCTTCACCTCCAGCCTGCTGTCGCTGGTGGTGTGCCTGTGGACCATGGCGGGCGTGGCCACCGGTGTGCTCAACTTCACGCCGGCCCATGCGGGCGATGTGTTCTCGTTGCGCGTGGGCGTCACGCTCCTGGCCCTGGGGCCTCTGGCCGTGGCCTGCGCCAGCGCGGCACGCGCCGAGGCCCTGCGCCGCCTGCACCATGCCGTGCGCCACGACGACCTGACGGGCGTGCTGGCACGCCGCGCGCTGCTCAAACAGGGCGATCGTCTGCTGGAGCGCTACCAGCGCGAATCCACCGGGCTGGCGGTGATGATGGTGGACGTGGACCACTTCAAGCAGGTCAACGACCAGCACGGACACGGCGCGGGCGACCGGCTTCTGGTCAGCATTGCCCAGACCATGCTGCGCGCGCTGCGCGCCGACGACGTGCTGGGTCGCATGGGGGGCGAAGAGTTTGCCGCCGTGCTGCCCGGCGTGTCCCCCACCGAGGCCCAGGCCATTGCCGAACGGGTGCGCAGCGCCGTGGAACGGCAGGCGCTGGACGCGACGCAGGGCGGCCCCCAGCGGGCCACCGTCAGCATCGGCCTGGTGCACAGCGCCACTCTGGGTGCGGATGCCGACATGGACACCTTGCTGCTGGCCGCCGACACGGCCCTGTACCGCGCAAAGGCCGAGGGGCGCAATCGGGTGATGGTGGGCTAGGTCAGCGTTGTCGGCGCCGCTCTGCGGCCCGCCTCACTCCTGCGCCAGTTTCACGCCCGCCCCGGTGCCACAGGCATGGCAGAACCGTGCAAACGCGCTCTTGCGGGTGCTGCAGTGGCCGCAGTGGTCGAACAGGCCGATGCCGCAGTGCGGACAAAAATCGATCTTCTCGTTTTTCAGGTCCACGGGCCGCTCGCAGCCGGGGCACACGCTCTTGGCCAGGCGGGCCAGGGCCACGTCGTAACTCAGCTCCTTGCGGCGCTCCTGGTCGGGCAAGGCTTCGGCCAGCTTCTGGCGCTCCAGATAGCGGTTGAGCGCCTGGATGGCGTAGCGCCCCACCACAGCCGTCACGGCAATGCCCACCACGTAGCGCACGTAGCCGCCGTAGCTCGGCAGGTAGGGCACCAGCTCCACAAAGAAGGCAAACAGCGCAAAGAAGATGAAGCCCCACACGAACGGCCAGTAGGTGCTCTTGCGCTTCTTGACGAACAGCCAGCCGGCAGCGGCCAACAGCGGCAGCGTGAGGGCCAGGCGGTACAGGAACACGCGCAGCTCGACCTTGCGGCGCTCGGCCCCGAGCTTCACGTAGCCGTCGGACTCCATCTGGTTGAGCTGCTCCTGCCGGGCGGCTGCCGCCTGGCGGGCATCAAGGGCGGCCTGCTGCTGCGTCTCCACCGCCTGCTGGGCCTTGCGCTCCACCAGCTTGAGGGCGTCGAGCGCCTGGGTGCGTGCGATCACCTCGGGGTCCTGGTCGGCCCGCTGCGTGGCGCTGCGCGTGGACAGCCAGTTGTTGAAGCTCTCTCGCTCGGCCTGCACCTCACTGCGCACCTTGCTGCGCTGCAGCTGGGCCTGCTCCAGCGCGGTCTGCGCGTCCTGTTCGGCCTGGCGCGCCGTTTTGACCTCGGCACGCAGCTTGTCGGCTGCGGCTTTGTCCAGAAAGTCGTCCACGCGCAGCGGGGTTTCGACCTTGGGTAGGTCGCCCACGATGGTGCCGCCCAGCCCGATGAGAAAGCTGGCAAACACCAGCGCCACCAGCCACAGGCCACGACGGAACCATTTTTCGGACAGTCTCAGGGACTTGCTCATGTTCTTCTCCTCGGTGGCGCCGGGCGCCGGGGTTGGGTGCACCCTGCAGCGCACCGGAAAATGCTCTTCTTTTTATAGCTACTAGCGCATGTATTGATTGCGCTTTCTGGCATTTTGATTCAATTTTTGATGGTCAGCACCACCGGTGCGGCCGCCAGCTGGGTGCGCTGCATCCAGGCCAGCACCGAGTCAACGGTCACGGTCTCGATGCGGTCCGAGAACCGCTTTTCGTTCGGATGGTCGTCAAACGCAATATTGGCCGACCCCACCCGCCCGCCCATGCGCGTGAGCGGGCCCAGCTTGAGCGTGGTGGGCTCGTAGCCCTTGAACTGCAGCCAGGCCTGCGCCTGGTCGCGCGAGCGCACGGTGGCGGGCTCCATGGCCATCGCCAGGGTCTCCAGCGCCCACTGGTTGGACTGCTGGTACTTGCGGCCCCACGCGTAGCTGACCATGCTGTAGGGCGGGTGCTGCAGCGCCTTGGTGCGGCCCTTGTCCTGCAACACGGCCAGCAGGCGCTGCTGCACCTCGGGCGTGGGCACGGCGTACACGGCCTCGTAGCGCCACAGGTCGTCCAGAAAGAATTCACCCAGGCCCTGGCGGTACAGGTGGCCCACCGCCGTGCCACATTCGTTGAGCTTGTGCGCCACGCGCCACGGGCCTTCGGTCGTCTTGTAGGCCCAGCCAAAGTGCGAATAGCGCAGACCGTATTTGGAGAGGTCCTGCCCCGCACGGGCCAGTGCCACCACCTGTGCGCCCGACTTGGCGTGCTCGGCATCCAGCGCTACCGAGGTCTGCTCGGCCAGCTTCATGCCGCGCTCGATCACCTGCGGGGGCACGGGCTTGCGGGATTCGCAGGAGCGGCCGGCGTGGGCCGGCGTGGCGGCCAGCAGCGCGGCCCCTGCGAAGAACACCATGCCCACCACGGCAGGGATGCGCTGCGCGGGACTGCGGCCAAAGGTCAAGGTTTTCACCATCGTGCCGCTCCTCAAAGACGTTCGTTGTGCAGCAAGGCGCGACCGATGGCATTGGGCACAAAGGCAATGGCCTCGCCCGCCACCGACAGGATCACGCCCGTGCCGATCACGCTGCAGGTGACCACGGTGCCCACCGCGTAGGCCGATCCCGCCACACCGCGGCCGACCACCTCCACACTCACCTGGGCACCGTCCGAGGCACGCTCCAGCAGGTACACCGTGCCCACGGCCGAGGCCTCCACCGCCCGCACCGTCAGCACCGCGCCGCCCACCGACAACGCCGCCGGCACCGTCACCACCGCACCGGCGGCCGCCGAGGCCACCGACGCCGTGCCCACCACCGAGGCCACGGGCAACATCGACAGCGCGGCAGAAGCCTCGCTCTGCGCCCGGGCCGGCGCAGCAGCCACCAGGGCCGCACACACCACACCAGCGGCCAGCAGAGCGCGGGGCAGGCGAGCGGCAGAGCCCCACGAAGAAAACATGGCATTCATCATCATTCACTCCTCAGGGTACGGCCCGCCCACACACCCAGGTGCGGGGCAGACCGGGTCGAAAGACCAGACAGAAATTCATCCAGAAGGGCGGCGGGTTGCCGCCTGTGCACACCGGGTGCGCTCAGTTCACGCTGCTGTTCTGGGCAGCGGCCTGGGCGGCTTCGCGGCGGCCTTGCAGGCGGGCGTCGAGCAGGTCGGCCTCATGGCGGTCGCGCAGCATCTTGGCCAGCGTGAAGGCGGTGGTGATCAGGTACAGCCAGCTCACGCCCAGAAACGCCTTGTAGGTCACGTTGATGTCCATGCTCAGCAGGCCCCAGCCCGTGAGGCCCATGGCCACCGCAAAGCCACCCCACACCACCAGCTTCCACATGGGGGTGTCACCACCGCCACGGCGCGAGGCGCTTTCGTTGTCCCGCACAAACTTGGCCAGCACAAACGCGGCCGAGAGGCAGAACACATAGCCCATCACCATGAACGCCTGCTCCAGCTGCTCGCCCGGCAGCCACGCCAGACCCACGGCGCACAGAAAAACCGCGATGCCGAACGAGACCCACACCTGCAGCTGCCAGGCCTTGGTGTCACGCTGAACAACGATGGGAGAAGAAGACATTGCTGTGGTGCCCTGAAGGGCGTTGGTTGAACACGGAACGAATGGTGCCCAGACGTAACTTGCGTGTCTGCATTGAACCGTAACAGTGGCCACCCGCAGGCTATCCGGTATCGTTTTACGGTACTTTTTCTCAGAAAATTCGGTGCAAGCCGTTGTTCAGGCCCTACGCGGCCCTCGCCACGCACCTGCGCGACAGAGGCAGCAGGCACGGCCACAGAGAATGGCGGCCTCTCCGGGCAAGGCAACTTCTGCCTGCCCCCGGACCTTGTACTTCTGACGGACGGAGCCCCCACCATGACCAAACCTTTTGACCTCGTCGTCCACGGCGCCACCGGCTTCACCGGCCGCCTGGTGGTCGAATATCTGCTGCAACGCTACCCCGCCGGCAGCGGCCTGCGCTGGGCCATGG